>CAJXPN010000675.1 GCA_913058025.1 uncultured Myxococcales bacterium
GAGATTTCTGCCTGTCTCGTGGGCTCGGAGATGTGTATAAGAGACAGGTCGTGGACCTCCCCCATGCGGTTGAGCTTTCCCGTGTAATAGAGGATGCGCTCGGTGGTGGTGGTCTTACCGGCGTCGATGTGCGCCATGATGCCGATGTTGCGGACGTGCGGCAGCGGGGTGGTGCGCGTCATTGATGCGACCTCATGGGGCGAGAGGGTGGGGGTGGACATGATGCCCGAGAGGACGTGGAGACGACAAGAAGAGCGAAGGGCCGTGAAACTGTTCCCGGAGCCAAGCTCAGGGGGTACGGTTTCACGGCCCTTCGGGGGACCATCGTACGCGCGCGCTTCAGATCATGCGATCAGAGGGCGCGGCGGGTCTCACCAGCGGTAGTGCGCGAACGCCTTGTTGGCGTCGGCCATACGGTGGACCTCATCCTTCTTACGGATGGCCATGCCGCGGTTGTTCGAGGCGTCGAGGAGCTCGTTGGTCAGGCGCTCGACCATGGTCTTCTCGTTGCGCTTGCGCGAGAAGTCGATGAGCCAGCGGAAGCCCAGCGCGTTGCGGCGCTCGGGGCGAACCTCGACGGGGACCTGGTAGGTCGAGCCGCCGACACGACGCGAGCGGACCTCGACGGCGGGGCGAGCGTTCTCGACGGCGCGCTTGAAGATCCGAAGGGGATCCTCTCCGGTGCGACGCTCGATGGCCTCGAGTGTGTCGTAGAAGATCGACTCTGCGATCGACTTCTTCCCGTCCTTCATCATGGCGTTGATGAACTGTGTGACGAGGACATCGTGGAACTTGGGATCCGGGAGGATCTCACGCTTCTGAACTTCTCTTCTTCTGGGCATCTTACTCTACTCTCATAGACAGGCGCCTGGGCGAGGAGGACCTCACGCGAACGCGCCGATGTGTGTGTGCTCGAGGCGTATTGGCGCTCAGCGGGGGCGCTTGGTGCCGTACTTGCTTCGTCCCTGACGACGCTCCTGGACGCCGACGGCGTCGAGGGTGCCGCGGACGATGTGGTAACGCACACCGGGGAGGTCCTTGACGCGACCGCCACGGATGAGCACGACGGAGTGCTCCTGAAGGTTGTGACCCTCACCAGGAATGTAGCTGGTGACCTCCATGCCGTTGGTGAGACGAACACGAGCGACCTTACGGAGCGCGGAGTTCGGCTTCTTGGGCGTGGTGGTGTACACGCGGGTGCAGACGCCGCGCTTCTGGGGGCAGGCCTTGAGCGCCGGAGCCGTCGTCTTCTTCTTAATCTGCTTGCGGCCCTTGCGGACGAGCTGGTTGATCGTGGGCATCTTGGTTCCTGATCAGTGCGCTTTGTATATGCGCCGGGAGCATCTCGCCACCGACGCCAGCGTATTCAACGACTTCACTCATGTGGTTCCTGGTGGTGCGTCTGTACGCACGCGGCCCAGGCCACAGGAGGCGGGATTATATGGGCGGCCCTTCGCGTGTCAAGGATGATCCCCCTCGCGGGTGAGGTCAGAGAGCGCTCGACCGGCCAGGAGGGCCGGCCGGAGCGCGAAGTGCGCCCAATCAATGAGATCGGGTCGGTCTCGGCCAGCGGCGAGGGCGAGCGAGGCGGGGTCGCGGGTGATCGGCCACACGATCGCCCGGATCGCAGCGGAGGGCTCATCGAGGAGAGACGCGCACGCGCAGTGCCAGGCGGTGGTCTGCGCGCGCGACATGCCGCGGGTCTTGAAGGATAGCGGGTGGGCGCCCTCGAGCGGCTCGTCCCGGGCGAGGACACCGCGTGATGCGCGCGCAGTGAGCTCGCCGAAGAGCCTCGGGATGGGCGACGAGGAGATCTCGAGGGGTGGAGCGTACGGGGTGAGCCGTTCGAGGGCGCGGAGGGGCCAGCTCGCGACGCCGAGCAGCCCGAGGGCGCGGGCGCGATCGAGCGTACCCACGACTTCGTGCTCTTCGTGGGTGTCGAGCCAAGCCGCGACGTCGACGAGCCCCTTGAAGAACCCCGCGTGGTGGTGGAAGTGGAGCATCAGGTTGAGCCCGCAGTCTTCGGGTGAGAGGACGGGGACGCCGTCGCTCCAGGGCGGCACGACCGAGCGCTCGATGAGGTCGCGCGCGGGGGGAGACGGAAGGTAGGGGGAGGCGATCGCCCAGTGTAGTTCGACGACCTGCCGGGTCGTACCGTGGACGAAGGACCACTCGTCCGAGATCCATGGCTCGGGTCGCGCTCTGTACATCGGGCTGAACCCTCCCGCGCGGAGCTCGTCACCGGCGGGCCGGGCGTCCTCGAGCGCGACGAGGAGGTCGATGTCACCGGAGCGGCGCGCGAAGGGATCCTGGAAGAGGCGCCTGGCCAGTGGCTCTCCCTTGAGCACGACCGCTTCGACCCCGATACGATCGAGCCGCTCCCTCAGTTCGGAGAGGAGGCGGCGGCGCGCGAGGGTGTCGGCGAGGTGACCACGCCAGACGTGGGCGTGGCTGGGGTGAGGACGCAGCCTGTAGAGCGTGGCGTCGACGCCGAGGTCGAGCGCGCGATCGAGCGCGCCGGGGGCGTCGGCGCCTGCGGCGATGAGCAGTGAGCGCGTCAGCGGACCGATGAGTGCGCGTTCGTTCATGGGGAGAGCTCGGACTCGCGGAAGACGACGGTGTGGTGGAGATCGCCGAGGCCATAGGGTTCGTCGTCGACGACGAGCCAGGCGTGACCGTCCCACCCATCATTCGCGGCGCGCCGCATACCCACGACGACGTCACCACGTACCCCGCGGCGAGCGAGCCACAAGCGTGCGGCGATCGCTTCGTCCAGACAGTTCGAGAGAGGAGTCATCGAGGACAGGCTCGTGGCGAGCGTGTGTGCTTCGCGCGCGAGGGTCTCGCGCGAACCGACTGCGGGGGAGGTCATGAGGAGATCACACACACGGGACGTGTTCCTCAACACGCGGCGAGGTGACAGCGCCCTGGTGGCGAGGGTGGCGATCGCGAGCGCGGCGAACATCTGTGCGGCCTCGGTGGGGGAGCTCATCAGATCACCTCGCGCAGCCATTCGAGCGCGGCGATCGCGTGCTCGGGGCGACGCTCCGGGTGCGCTGAGAACGTCAAGGTCGAGATGGGGACGCGCTTACACAGCGCGCTCGCCGCGGCGATGCGTCGCCGTGACCATGAGGTAGGGGGGCGATCCAGGTCGAAGGACTGGCCGAGGATCGCGGTGAGCGCGGCGAGCCCTTCGAGCGGTGTGATCAAGCCAGTCGTCGGGGCGCTCGGATCGCGCCTCAGGAGGAGAACTCCGCGAAGGGGGACAGGCTCACCGAGCGGTGTGTGCGGCATCAGGTACCAGCGCTTGTCGTCTAGCCCAAGGATGGGCTCGCTGCGCAGCGCGCGGGAGGTGTCCGCCGCGCCGTCCCAGAGCCTTAGTGAGGGCGCCCCGGGGAGGGCGTGTCCCGTGCGCGTGTCGAGGAGGGAGAGGTCGTCGGCGACGAGGTCGCATCCGAGCTCGATGAGCGCGGCCGCGGCGCTGGACTTGCCGGCGCCGCTCTGACCCATGAGCGCGACCGCCCTCCCCTCCCAACGCACAGAGGACCCATGGAGCGCGAGGGCGTCGGGGTTCGCGAGCCAGGCGTGGATGGGGAACACGACGCGCTCGAGGAGTTGAGGCAGCTGTCTCTTATACACAT
>CAJXPN010000676.1 GCA_913058025.1 uncultured Myxococcales bacterium
CTCGTGGGCTCGGAGATGTGTATAAGAGACAGCGCTCGAGGGCGTCGTCGTCGTCGCGGGCGATCTGGTGACCAAGGGCGACGTCGTCAACCTCGAGCTCGACTCGGGCTCGGCGCTCGTCGTCGCGGGCGCGCTCAAGGCCAGGAACCTCGTCGTCGGGGGGGCACGCGTCCACGTGCGCGGGGCGCTCGCCCTCAAGAACACGCTGCTGGGTCTCGGTGAGTCGGGCAGCGTGCACGTCGCGGGCAACCTCGACGCCAGGGCGGTCTTCCTCGGCGGGTTCGACTTCTCGTTCGGCGCCCGCCTCCGCGCGCCCGTCATGGACTACGTCGCAGAGAACGCCGCCGCCGACTTCGGCCCCGCGGACGACTTCAAGGCGTTGATCCAACGCGACGTGCTCGTCGACGGGGACGTCGACGTGGCGAACCTGATCCGCCGCGTGCGCCTCTCGGGGAAGACGCCGCTCACGAGCACCGCGAACCCCTCGCGCGTGATCATAGAGAAGGCGATCAAGAAGTTCGTGGACAAGGGCAAGCCCGCCCTCGAGATCGACCGGACCTTGACCGGCCACGACTCCTACAACAAGCACGTCAAGGACATCCCCGAGGCCTTGTGCGCGCTGACGGAGCTCGAGGTCCTAAAGCTCGACTACAACGTGATCCGCGAGATCCCCGAGCCCTTCTCCCAGCTCGTGAGCCTCCGAGAGCTGTCGCTCTATGGCTGCCACGTCTCCAGCGTCCACGAGTCCTTTGGATCGCTGCCGAACCTCGAGCGCCTCGACTTCAGCTACTGCGCCGGCCTCCCCGAGACCTTCGGCGACCTCCAGTCGCTCCGCTGGTTCAGGATGTTCAGCAGCGGGAAGATGGAGCTCCCTTCTTCCATCTCCAGGCTGAAGAACCTGGAGACGCTCGTCGTCTCGGGTGGCCTGGGCGGCCGGGCGGAAGAGTACGCCGAGCTGATCCTCCAGATCGAGCCGTTGAGGAGGTTCGAGGTCGACCGGGAGCTGATGGACCTCCTCGTCCCGCAGCTCACGCGCCTGAAGAACCTCGCGGACCTCCAACTGCACATCGAATCGTTCTTGAAGTTCGACCTCGACGTCTCGCCCTTCGAGCGACTCGAGACGATCCACTTCGAGCTTCGCTATCAAGACATCGACGACACGCTCGCTGCCCGGATCGTGCGCGAGGTGCTGAACTCCAGGACGCTCGAAGAGCTCGTGCTCTTCGGTTGGTGTGGCGTCGAGATGCCCGAGGACGCGTTCACGGCCGTGGCGCGCCTCGAGCGGCTCGATATGTCGTTCTGTGACGTGACGCGCCTCCCCGAGAGCTTCTACGCGCTCCCGAACCTGAAGTCGCTGCTGTGGCGTCGCTGCCAGCTCCCCGAGCCTGTCCGAGCGCGCATCCGAGAGGCCTTCCCCGACCTCGACCTCGACCTCCGAGAGGGCCTCTGAGCTCGCGGCGCGCGACCTTCCTGGCGCGCCGAGCCCTCACTCCTTCGTGAAGGTGTAGGTGCGGCTCACTCCGCTGCCGCCCGCAGCCTGAGGCGCCTCGACCTCGATCGTGCACGTCCCCGGCTTCGAGAAGTAGACGCCCACGTCGAGCGGTCGCTCGATGTAGAAGGCCCCTGCGTCGTCGTACGCGTCGACGCGGCAGACGTCGGGGGTGCTCGTCGAGTACTCGAGGGCCAGCGTCTCCCCGCAGATCCCTCTCCCGCGGTCGTCCGTCATCTCCTCCATCGTGACATGGAGGTCCGGGACGTCAGGCTGCTCCCACGTCCAGAACGTGCCCCCGTCTCTGGCGCGCGCGTAGCCCCGGCTCTGGTGCCAGAACCCGAGGTCGAACGCGGCGACCTCACTGGACGCGGTGACCTCGACGTTTGCGCGCTGACCGAGCTCGACCTCCACGAGCTCGAGTTCGCCCGGCGCGGGCGCCGTCGACACGACGGACGTCGCGTACCCGTAGAGCATCGGCTCGTACCACGCGTCGACGCCCTCGCCCTCGAGCACGTCGACGTCGAAGTCCAGCTCTCTCGACCAGTTGTGTGCGCGCGTGACGTCCTCTCCGCCCTCTTCATGCAGCGTGTACTCGAGCTGCGCCGACCCGCCCTCGATGATCCTCATGCCGGCGCGCGCGTCCTCACACACGGCTGGGTACTCGAACTCCACGCGCGCCGCCTCCCGCACATCCAGCTCGATCCGGTAGACGAGCCCGAGGTCGGCACCCTCTCCAAAGATCTCCTGGCACCGCTCGACCTGCTCCTCCTGGCTCCAGTCACCTCTCCCGCGCCCTCCGCGGCCGGCCACGAGGTCGTTCTCGGTGGAGACGACCAACCGCCCCCCCACCTGCACCATGGAAGGCCCGGACCCCGTCGTCTCGATCGAGAACGTCGTCGCGTCGATGGCCGTGGCCTCGACGTTCGGCTCGACGTCGAGCACCCGGACCTCATCGAGCTCGAACGTGAGCATCCGCGCACAGAACCCGAACTGCTCGGTGTCGATCCCGAGCGTCGAGATGGAGCCGATGTCGCCGATCGTGTCCAGCGCGTACGCGCCGTGAAGCAGCGTGACCTTTTGCTCGGCCACGAGGAAGCTCGCGCCGTGTCCCGTGACGTGCTCGAGGTTCGCCGGGCTCAGCGCGGCGATGTCGAACTCTCGTGGGTCCAGGTCGGTGTCCCACGCGCGCGGCTCCTGGTCGATCACCATGACCTCGTCTCCTCGATCGAGCTCGGGGGCGACGCAACCCGCCGCCATCGTCAAGGCCGCGCATCCGATCATCGCTCGTGTGGTCCTGTTCATCTCTTCCTCTCCTCTTGGATGTTTCGCGCTCTTCATTGCGAGCTGAATTAGAGAAGAGCGCGGCCTGTCGGGCCACATAAAGAGGTATGAAACGGGCTTAAATCGACCCCTTACAGTGGTGATTCCTGACCCGATGAGTGCTGTACTGGGTGTCGAGAGTTCAACCGAGCGAGGAGGTCCGCGTGGAGACGCCCAGATGGCATGAAGCAGGTCGCGTGATCTCACTGGTCGGTCTCCCCGGCGTCGGCAAGACCCACGCCGCGATGGCGTGGGCCTCCACCCGCCCAGGCTGCGCGCTGCTACAGGGGCGCCACGCGGAGGACCCTGAGCGCTGGCGTGACGCGCTCTCCCGCGCCGGCGCCGCCGCCCACGCCATATGCGACGACGTCGACGCGCTGCCCGAGGCGCGCGCCGAGGAGCTCCGCCTCGCGATCGTGTCCTCGACGCGTACCGCGTGGCTCCTGACCTCCCGCGTCCGCGCGAGGTGGCCCGGGTCGATTTCGATCACGCTCGGCCTACTGGAGCGCGGACCCGCCGAGGTCGCGCTCGAGGCGCTCCTGCTCGGACGCGGCGTACGCGTCGAGGCAGACGCCCGGGCCGAGCTGTCCGCGCTCGCGGCGCGCGCGCTCGGCTACATCCCAGACCTCGACGCCTGCGCCGCTCGCGTCGAGGTGCTGGGTGTCCGCGGCGCGCTCGAGTCACCTCCTGATCCCCCCTCGAGGCTCCAGCGCGCGCTCGACTCGATATGGTCGGAGCTCGACGCGCCCGCTCGCGCGCTGTGGTCCGCCGCGGCGCACTTCGCGACGCCCTGTGACGCCGCGTCGCTCACGCGGCGCGCCGGCGGTA
>CAJXPN010000677.1 GCA_913058025.1 uncultured Myxococcales bacterium
GGAGGCCGAGGGGCCGCCGAGCCGGAACGACGCCGCCTCCTGGGCGCGAGGCCCCATCGCGACCCAGGGCACGAAGCTGTACTCGCCGATGATCGAGGTCACGCGCTCGCGGGCCGCCGAGGCCTCCTGGAAGCGGCGCGCGGGGTCCTTTGCGAGCAGCGTGTAGACGAAGCGCTCGAGCTCTGCGGGCAGGCTCCCGTTGCGCGAGATGAGCTGCGGGATGGGGGCCTTGAGGTGGGCCTTCATCACGCGCCTGGGGTCGTCGCCGGGGAAGGGCGGCGAGCCCGAGATGATCTCGAAGAGCATCACGCCCAGCGCGTAGAGGTCCACGCGCGGGTCGGCCGGGACGCGCTTGAAGATCTCGGGGGCCATGTAGCGTGGGGTCCCGAGGATCACGCGGTCGTTCTCGTCCTCGTCCTCGCTCACGCCCGGGGCGCCGGAGACGTCGAGGTCGTCGCCGTCGTGGCGCGCGGCGAGGCCGAAGTCGACGAGCTTGATGACCTCGCGGCCGTCGTCGTCGTGGGTGAGCAGGACGTTGGAGGGCTTGAGGTCGCGGTGGATGATCCCGCGAGCGTGCGCGGCCGAGAGCGCGCTCAGGATCTGATCCGTGAGCGACATCAGGCGGACGACGTCGACGGGCTCGCGGCGCATCCCGCCCATGCCCACGCCCTCGATGTACTCCATCGCGAGCCAGAGCGTGTGCATGTCCTCGTCGACCCCGAAGTCGAAGACGGACGCGATGTGGGGGTGGTTCAGCCTGGCGATCGCGCGCGCTTCACGCGCGAAGCGACGTCGCGCGCGCGCCGTGAAGGCGTTCTCGTCGTGGAGCACCTTGAGCGCGACGACGCGGTCGAGAGAGGTCTGTACGGCTCGGTACACCTCACCCATTCCGCCCTCACCGACACGCGTGTCGATGACGAAGCGCCCGGCGATCTCTGATCCTTCGGCGTACTGCGACATCCGATGTCGTGAGCTCTGGTGGCATGTAATGGCTGAGGTCTGGCAGACCAGGGATGCTAACCGATCCCGTGCCGGTTGGCTACCGCGAGGGTCCACCGCGCGAGCGCGCGGCGTCAGGAC
Source organism: uncultured Myxococcales bacterium (assembly GCA_913058025.1). Taxonomy (GTDB): domain Bacteria; phylum Myxococcota_A; class Bradymonadia; order Bradymonadales; family Bradymonadaceae; genus CAJXPN01. The sequence continues at coordinate 1,081 of CAJXPN010000677.1, forward strand.
GGGAGCGCGGCCTCGATGGCTGCCCGGAGCTCGTCGGACTCGGGCGCGACGTCGGGCTCGAAGCGACCGATGACCTCTCCGCTCGGGTCGACCAGGAACTTCGTGAAGTTCCAGCGGATCTCACCGGCGATGTCCCCCTCGGTCTCCTGTGTGAGCGTCTCGAACAGCGGCTCGACCGTCGCGCCCTTGACGGCGACCTTGGAGAAGAGCGGGAAGGTCACGCCGTAGTTGACCTCGCAGAACGACGCGATAGCGGGCTCGTCACCGGGCTCCTGGGCGCCGAAGTCGTTGCACGGGAATCCCATGACGACGAGCCCGCGCGGGGAGTAAGCCTCGTGGAGTTCCTGGAGGCCCTTGTACTGCTTGGTGTACCCGCACTCGGAGGCGGTGTTCACGATGAGTAGCGTCTTGCCTCGGTAGTGCGCCATCGCGACGCGTTCGCCCTTGATGTCGTCGAGCTCGTGCGCTGAGATATTGGCCATGTTCTTGCTCCGCCTGGTGTCGTTCACGTTCGATGGGCGCAGAGTGCGCCGAAGCTGAGATGCGCCCGGGCGCTCGGAGATTCACTCCGAAGGTCGCCTGCGAGGCGTCTGGCGGACGAACTCGGCGAGGTCTGGGCGCCCCGCCATCTTGAAGAGGCCGAAAACCGAGAGCGCCACGCCCTCGCAGACCTCGTCGAAGTCTTCCATCGCGGCGTGGCGTTTGGAGAGCGCCTCGCGGATCTCGCGCAGCTCGCGCTTGATGTCTTCGATCGCCTCCGCCAGCGGCGCCACCTCGACCTGGACGCGGTCGGCGAGGCGCTCGAGGTTCAGGTCGAACCCGTAGGGGGAGCGCTCCGAGAGCGGCTTGTGCTTCATGAGCGTGGCGACCTGCTCGGCGTACTCGAGCAGGAGGTCGGCGGAGCGGGGCGCCTCCTCCTTGAGCCCGTAGAAGATCAGGATGTCGGAGCTGTAGGCGGCCTCGAACATGCTCCGGACGTCGGAGAGCACGGAGCGCAGCGCGTCGGTGGCCGCGTCGCGGGCGTCACGGTACTGCTTGTCGTCGTCGGCCTCGGCGGTGAGCTCGCGGTCTGCCTGGAGCATCGCCTCTCTGGCGCGCTCGATCGCGCCTGTGTACGCGGCGAACGTGCGCGCGGAGTTGAAGGGCGTGCGGGGCGTCGAGAGCAGCGCCTCGAGCGTCGACGCGACCTCGGCGCCGTGCATCGAGAGCGCCGAGAGCACGCTCCCGCCGCGCTCGAGGCGCTCCTGTATGGCCTCGGAGAGTTCATCCATCGTGTCGTCTCTTGGGGTCGAGAGGGGGGGGTCAGAACGGAAGCAGGGTGCCGCGCAGGCGCGCGTCGACGATGAGGAACCCGCCACGCGAGACGATCTCGCGGACCTGATCGAAGACGAGCGTGAAGTCGGTGAGCGCGGGCGCGAAGGCGCCGAGGTCACCGAGGTCGAGCACGGGCAGTGGGATGCTCAGGCCCTCGCCGAGGGCGTCCGTGAGCACGGGCCAGAGGTTGGCCACGAGCAGCCCGCGGAGCTGGTCGGCGTCGAGGAACGGGTCCTTGATCTCGCCCTCGACGTTGATGATCCAGACGCGAAGGGTGGGCTCGTCGGCGACGTCGACGGCGAGCTCGTTGTCGACGATCCCGACGCGGACGGCCGCGTCGATGGTCGCGCCGTAGGTGATGACCTGCTCGCGGCCGCGCTTCTTCACGCGCGCGGTGAGCTCGACCTGACCGAGCCGAAGGAGCAGGTCGGCCTCTTCGCCGCGCGCGGGCGGGACGATGACGGGGGGGAGCTTGGAGACCATGGAGGCCTCGGAGACGATGGCCTGGATGGCGTCGGGGATGAGCGCGGTGGCGTCGACGTTGAGGAGGCCGACGCGCCAGACGTCGTGGAGCAGGCTGTTGAGCGCGCCAAGGCGGATGGCGATCTGGGCGCGCGAGGTCGAGAAGAGCTCGGGGCGCCGGCCGTCGTTTGGCGCCGCGAGCGCGACTCCGCGCGAGTCGAGCACCGGGGGCAGCTCGGCGGCCAGACCCAGGCCCACGCTCAGCTCGATGCTGCGCTTGGCCTGGTTCTCGAGCACGTCGACCGTGCCGCCGAAGCGCAGCGTCGCCTGGCCGAGGCCGAGCGAGCTGAAGTCGAGGTCGAAGCGCTGCTCCGCCAGACCCGTCTCGAGCGAGCCGAGCGCGTCCTCGAGGAGCTGGGGGATGGAGTCGAGGAAGGACTCCTCGAGGATCCCCACGAGCACGGTCTCGAGCTGCGTGCGGAAGCCGGACTCGGCGAGCGCGAAGATCGCGCTCGTCTGAGGATCGACGAACGAGCCCTGGGCGCCCTCGATGGCGACGGCGATGTCGGTGAGCTCGACGTCGATCGGCTGGCCGGTCTCCTTGTCGATGCTCACGCGCGCGACGATCGAGGCGGCGACCTCGACGACGCCGTCGAGCGTGCGCAGCCGGGGCGCGATGTCGCGCTCGAGGATGCGGTAGAGCTCGGGCATGGTGTGCCGGTCCGAGCGGACGACGAACTGGAAGACCTGTCTCTTATACACATCTTCCGAGCCCA
>CAJXPN010000678.1 GCA_913058025.1 uncultured Myxococcales bacterium
CCTCCTTGTGGCCATCGTCGCCGGTCTTCTTGACCTCGTCAGCCTTCACCTCGGCCTTCTTGTCAGCGGCGGGGGCGTCGCCGCCGGCGCTGATCTTGGCGACGCTGCCCTCGATGGGTGCGCCGTCCGGGGCGGCGGGCTTGGACTCATCGCAACCGATGAGGAGACCGAGCGCGAGGACGAGGGGGAGTGTGTACTTCATATTCGCTCCAGCTGCGTGTCGTTCATTCGTCGTTGGCGCGCCCCGATGGCGCGCAGACCGGGAGTGTGATGGAGGAACGAAGCCGCTGTCAACCCGTCCAACACATGCATGAACTTGTCACCACGGCCGGTACGTCTATGGTAGAGATATTCGCAAGACGCGCCTTTACACGAATGCTTTGAACCGGCTCACCACGCTGTGATGGATAGTATGGACATGGAGCGACTCGGTGTGAACTGGACCGACCATGAGGTCCAGTCGTTCATCGCAGAGTGCTACGACCGCGACGCACTTCTCAACGTCTTGATGGGATACGGCGCGCAGTGGCTCGAAGGTAGGCTGGTCTGCGTCGTCACCAAGGCATCCGTGAAGCCGTTCCTGGCTCGCGGCTGGTCGTCCTGGGGAGACGACGACGAGACGACCGAGGAGTTCGCGAAGGTGTCCGTGCCCGTGAAGGGCTCCGTGACGCTGCGCGCCGTGGTCGAGCAGGGCATCCCGACGGTAGGTGAGCCCGAGAAACTCGGCCTGGACGCACTCTTCGAAGAGACCTCGGTGCTCGCGCCCGACAAGGTCGCGATGATTCCGCTCCAGATGGGCGGCAAGACCAAGATGCTCCTCATCGGGGAGCCGAGGGTCTCGACCCAGGACCTCGACGCGTTCTCGCACGACATCGGCCCCCTCTTCATCATCGCAGAGTGCGTCACCGACCAGCTCGAGGAGCTCATCAAGCTCGCCAAGACTCGCAAGCTCCCCCCAAAGAGCGAGCGCGTGCCATCGCCCCCCGCGACGGTGTTAGAGCGGCTCGCTCGCGAAGACATCCGCTCCGAGAAGATGAAGAGCGTCGCAGACCACGTCAGCCTCGCGGACGACCCCTTCGAGGACACAGGACCCGAGACGCTCATCAGCGAGGTCGACGACGTCGACCGCGACGAGAGCTCCAGGACCGCCACGAGTTCTCGCCCTTACTCCGAAGCGGACGCAGAGGACTCCGTCACTCAGGAGGAGGTCGCCGAGGACGAATCCGCGCACACGGACAAGCTCGCCGAGGTCTCCCGCACCGACCTCGACGGCTACTTCGGGGGTGTATCCGATCAGTCCCGCGCGACGCTCAAGCTCAAGCGCCAAACGACCAGCCAGATCGAGCCCGTCACCGGGCCACAGATCGAGCCCAACGCACGCAAGACGCTCCCCATCGACATCCGTGGGAAGCAGTACACCGCCCGCGAGCTACAGGCCGTCAAGCAGAGCGACCTCGTGTCCACGACACAGAGCGGCGCCCCCGTGACGGCCGAAGCCGAGGTGCGCCGCGCCGAGCAAGAGCTGCTCAAGCCGATGCCGCTCGACGTCCAATCACTCCCGGACACCCCGTTCGACGAGTCGAGCGTGGCCGACCTCGAGCCCGACTCGTGGGCCACCGCGCTCGAGTCCACCAAGAAGAACCCGTCGGTACGCCGCGAGGCCGTCGCTCCCAAGCGCACGTTGAAGATCGAGCGCGACTCCATCCGCGACAAGCTTCGCCGCCACATGGAGCGTGGACCCGAGGAGCCAGAGACCAGGCGCCAACCCGACACACCCAGCGCCGCGCTCCAGCGCGCCGCCATCCCTGTGTCACCTCGCCCGCTCAAGACCGACCCCGACGTCCCTCAAGACGTCGAAGACGACGGGCATGACGTCGCGATCATCCAGCCCATCGGCATCGGGATGGAGAACCCGATGGGCCGACAGACGCTCATGGGTGGGTTCTCGATGCAGGACCTCAAGCGCGCACACGACGCCCACAGCGGCGGGACACGCATCACGATGCAGGGCGTGTCCGCGGTCACGGAGCGCCCCAGGCCCGACGCCGCCGAGATGGAGGTCCCCTTCGACGAGGAGCCCTCCTCGGATGTCTCGGACGTCTCACCCGAGCCCGAGCAGCCCTCCGATCGCCCCGACTCGACCGATGAGGCAGGTCAGGCCGAGGCACCGCGCGGCGAGTCCTCCGACGCCTCCGATGCTCCTCCCGTCGAGGAGGCCGAGCGCCCGACGACCAGGCTGGCCGCCCCTGGCCCGGACGATATCCCCTCGGACACGCCCATGCCGAAGGCGACGCTCATCGCCTTCAAGGCAGACGACGGCTCCATCGGAGAGGTCGTCTCCTTCGCCGAGGCGATCGAGAGGATCTCCGAGGCAGAACATGGGGAAGACTCGGAGGAGTCTTCGTTCGACGAAGACATCAGCGCGCCCATCCTGGACGCGCTCTCACAGGTCAGCGAAGTCGACCCCTCAGCCTCACACGCGCAGACCGACGACGCCCCTGCGTCTCCCGAGCCGACGCCCGAGCCGACGCCCGAGCCCATCGCTCAGGGTCCCGTGAAGACGCTCGCGGGCGTTGCGGTGCCGCTCTCTCGGCCTCCCTCCACGAACGACGAGTCGGACACTGGTGGGATAGAGCTCGCGCTGGCGGACGACGTCCCGAGCATCTCGCCCGAGTACATCGAGCTCATCGAGCTGGAGGTCGAGCCCCTCACGCCATCGGAGGAGGCCGAGCTCTCGTCCGACGAGGGTGGCGACGGGATCGTCGAGGGCGTGGCCATCATGGCCTCGACGTCAGCCGCCGAGCGACCCGTGACCGAGACCGTACGCCTCGAGGCGATCTCGGGGGCCGCGCAGGACCTCCAGATCCAGCGGGCCAGGTTCGAGGCACGCTCCGAGCCCATCGAAGACGCGCCCGCTCAGCCCACGCCTGTCGCGGTTCCTGCTGAGCGACCCGCCACGAACGCCGAACAGATCGCGCACCTCATATCGATCCTCGATGGGAGAGACCGCGACGCAGCGTTCGAGCTCGCCAGCAAGATCGAGGGCGCGCCCGAACTCGTCCCCCACCTGATGAAGCTCTTCCCCGGCCGGCTCTACATCGACCGCTACCAGTGGCCCGTCGAGAAGCTCGCCGCAGTGGAGGACCATGGCCCCGTGCTCCGGGCGCTCGTGAACCTTGGAGAGTACGCCGCCCCCGCCATCGCCGAGCTCCTCGAAGACTCGAGCCTGGAGGTGCGCTTCTACGCGACCTACATGTTCACCAAGATCCCCACCGCGGGGTCCCTCGAGAAGCTTTACGATCGCCTCGACGATCGCGATCGCCAGACACGCGCCGTCGCGGTCCGAGCGCTCTCTCTCGGCAAGAACGACGCAGCTTTCGCCGAGCTCCAGAGCCGCGTGCTCGACGAGCTCACGCAATCCAACGACACCTCGCGGGTCGAGTCGGCGGCGAACTTGCTCGGTCTCGTCCTCAGCGTCGAGGCCATCCCCGCGCTCATCAACACGCTCGAGAGACACGGACACCGCACCGGCGTCGTCATCCACCACGCGCTCCAGCAGATCACGCTCCAGTCGATGCCTCAGTCGGTCATCGCCTGGCGCACGTGGTGGGGCAGCGTGGCAGGGGAGGGG
>CAJXPN010000679.1 GCA_913058025.1 uncultured Myxococcales bacterium
CGAGATTTCTGCCTGTCTCGTGGGCTCGGAGATGTGTATAAGAGACAGGATGAGGTCCTCGGCCAGGTCCGCCTTCGTGTACCTGGCGTGCATGCGCGTGAGCGTCCAGTTGCCCCTGAACGACCCGAAGCCGCCTCGCCCAGGGCTCGACGTCGCGCCCTTGAGCACGTCCTGCCCGAGCTCCATCAGGTCCGACGGAGTGAGCGTGGGGCCAGGGCAGGGGTCGCACGTCGACGCGTCCCACGAGTACTCCGTGACCACCGCCCCTGGGTTCTCCTCGATCACCCGGTCGTAGAGCGCCGCGTAGAACTGGCCGTAGCTCTCGCGCGTGCTCCGCTCCACGATCAGGTTCGTCGGGATCGTCACGTTCGGCTTGTTCGCGACCTCGTAGCGGCCATCGCGAGACAGCACGTGAACGATGAGGTCCTGGGCGCCGTTTGCGTTGAGGAGTCCGAGGCGTACGGGGAGCTGGAAGTCCTTGGATTCATAATTGAAGCGAAGCGGTGAGAGCGTCGTCCGGCCGTCCTTGAAGGTGACCTTCGCGGGGTCCACTTTGGCCACGAAGAAGTACATCCCTTGCTGGACGTAGGGCTCCAGCGCGGCCGCGGCTCCCTCGGGGATGTTGTACTTCTCGGCCTTGAGCCACGTCTCGAGCCCGTTGGACTCCTTGGCCGACAGGATCGACACGTCGTACTCGCCCACGGCGAACTGTGCCTCTACGGTCACGCCGGTGCTCTTCCCAAGACCCGATGAACCACGCAGACCCATGCCGCCGCCGCCACGGCCAGCGCCGATCATCCCCAGCCCGTAGTAACCACTCTGGTTGCAGGGGTCCTGCTCCCAGTACTCCACGAGGCGAGGCGCCGCGAGCGTGTCGACCTTGGAGAAGAGCTCGTCGCGCAGCGTCTTGACCTGGTCCTCCTCGAGCACCACCGGGACGGGCACCACGACCGCGAACTCGCCGGGCGGGCCCTCGTACGTGTTCCGCATCGAGAGCACCGTCTGCGTGCCCTCCCTCATCATCACGACCATCGTCGCGTCGTTGAACATCTTCTGGTCTGCGCCAGACACGTAGAAGCCACAAAACGCCTGCGCGTCTGCGGCGAATCCCATCGCGATGAGCGCGGCGCACGCCGCCATCAAGCCTCGAACCTTACCCATGCTCGTTCATCCTCTCTTCTGCGCGCAGCCTCGTCGCACCCAGGGGGCGCTTCGGCTCGCGACGTCTCGTGTGTGCGGACCACCTTAGTGGACACGTCCTCGAGCGTCGTGTTCCTTCGAGACTTCTTACCCCGCGCAGAAACGAGGGCGCCCCCGGCGCCAGTCGTGGCTCGGGGGCGCGCTCCATGTGGGAGGTCGTACGTCGATCCTGGTGTCACCCTGTTCGAACGCACGCTCTCGTCGTGTGGTCGTGGCGACCTCCCTCGTTCGGAGCGCGCCCCCGAGCGTTCGACCGCTCGGGGCGGTGCGCTCACTCGCCAGAGGGGATCTCCATCCCGTCCGTGGCGCCGCCGAACTCGACCTCGCCCTCACCAGGCACCGCGACCTCGAAGTCCACCGCACCGCAGGAACTCGGCTCCCAGCTCGCATCGCCCGCCGCGGCGATCTCGCCGTAGGTCACGTCCCCGGCACGGTCCCAGCACTGCCTGACCTGGACGCACTCGCCCTGACCGACCGTCCCGCCGCACGCCGCGAACGCCGTGCGCGCCTTGCCCTGGGCGTTCCACGCCAGCGCCGCGCGGCCGAACTCCTTGACCGAGTCCTCGCCCAACTCGAGCGACTGGTCCGTGGACGAGCGCGCCATGAAGTCATGGTGCGTCAGGAACGTGAACCGGCCGCCCTTACCGAACACACGCTCGAACGTGTAGAGCGCGGTGAACGCGTCGCTCGAGGCGTCTTTCTTGACCTCCTTCAGGCCCAGGATCGCCTTGCGACCCTTCTTCCCCGAGAAGTAGCCGATGCCGATCTTGCCCCGGTACTCCTCGCCGTTGAGGGAGGACAGGTTGTCGAAGTCGTACCCGACCCGGCCGATCCCGCCGCGCGCTCCGCCTGCGCCCTCGGCGCGCGCCCCCACGCCCGCCGCGACGGCCTTGAACGCGTCGTCGTCGGTCGATCCCAGCGGCCGCCCCGCGATGAGCCACCCGAACGCCTGCCCTCGGATGCCTTCGACCTGGCCCGACTCACGGCACACCAGCAGCCTGTACGCCGCCCTCGGGCCGTCCCAGTCCCACGCGCGGCACTCCTTGCCGTCCACCGTCGCCGAGGTCACCTCGCCCTCGTCCTTGATCCGCTCGATCACGTCGTGCGTCCTGGCGACCAGACCGTTCAGGTCCCCGCGCACCTGCTCCACGTGCGCCTTGAACCGACCCTCCGGGCCACCGAGCCCCTGGCGCGCCGTGAGCGCCGACGACGCCGTCGCGTCGTCGCCCTCGGAGAGGTCCACCATCGCCGCCGAGGGCACCGCGTCGGCGAACTCCTGCGCGTCCTCGTCCTGCTCGCCCTCTGCACCTCCACACGCCCCCAACGCCACGGCGCCGCCTATCAGGGCCCACATCATCACGTTCGTGATCGTCGTCTCGTTCTGGATGCCCATGGTCTCTTCTCCCATCAACGGCCCGTGGGCCTTGGTCATTGGTTCGGCCCGTCGTCCGGGCCACGCCACCAACCAATGCAGGCACGGTGCCAGCTCCGGTGTGTTGTGGTTTTTTTGTTCTATTGTGTTGTATTTGTTGGGTTTTATTGCGCTTGCGTGGGGCGTCGTGTGTGCCCGGCATGACATGGTGACATGACAAAAGGAGAGGCAGATGTGTCACATGACACATCTGCCTCTCCTTTTGTCATGCGCCGCGGGCGCGCCTCAGCGCGTGCCGGTGCGTCGCCTCAGGAACCAGAGCGCGCCCGCGACCAGCGGCGTCGCCGTCGCGAGCGCGAGCCCGCTCGACCGCATCGCCTCGGCGACGTCCCCGACCGACGCGCTGTAGAACGAGAGCAGAGACCAGTACGTAGGCATCGCGTAGAACGCGTAGACCATCGGCTCGCTCGCGACGAACCCCGCCAGCGGCAACGACGCGAACCCGAACGAGAGCCCCTTGATGTAGGCGATCGCGGTGAGCTGGTCGTTCGCCAGCGCGCCGAGCAGCACCCCGAGCAGCAGCCCGATCGGCGCAGACGCGGCGACCGACACCATCAACGCACCCCACGGCGCGCCCCCGAACCCGCGCGTGATCGCCACCACCGCCACGCCCGTCAGGAGCGTCAGCGTGAGCACCTCGATCGCCTTCGACCCGGCGTAGTCTCCGAACGACATCGGCGTCACGTTGTACGCCTCGAGCGCCCCCGTCTCCCGGTCGCTCATGATCGTGAGCCCCACGGCGAACCCTGGCAGCAACACCACCATGAACAGCAGCCCCGTCCACACGAGCACCTCGAACCCGGGCGCGGGCTCCTCCGGCGCGCGCACCGTCGCGCGGTCGCTGTCGCCCTCACGCGCGAGGATCATCCCGGGCAGCGCGCTCAGGCCCTCCGGCTCGTTCCCCTCGACGATGACCTCGAGGCCATCCTCCCCCTGCGCCAGCCCCACAACGTGGTCGGTCTGCTCCACGCGCGCCACCACCTGTCTCTTATACACA
>CAJXPN010000680.1 GCA_913058025.1 uncultured Myxococcales bacterium
GACGCGGACCGGCTCGACGCGATCGGCGCGGTCGGGATCGCGCGCTGCTTCATCGTCGGCGCGACGCTCGGCAGAGACCCGTGGCACCCGAACGATCCGCTGGCGACGACGCGCCCGCCCGACCAGGACTCCTGGGGCGTGGACCACTTCTTCGAGAAGCTGCTCAAGCTCGCGCCCAACATGTACACCGAGGCGGGCCGCGCGATCGCGGCCGACCGCCACGACACGATGGTGCGCTTCCTGGGGTCGCTGGCCGACGAACTCGGCGCCCCGAAGGAACCGATGGCGATGGGCGGTGTCCCATCGACGTGACCGAGGACGATGCATCGCGCGATGAGGCGCCTCTCTGGGCCAGGCCGAAGGTTTGGCGAGGCGCGCTCGTGCTCTACGTGGCGTGCCTCGTCGGGTTGATCGTGATCTACCTGACGGTCGCCTCGATGCAGGTCCGCGTGTCCTCCTACGTGCTGGGCCGCACGACCTGGACCGCCGGCGCCCAGAACGCGGTGCGTGGCACGCTCATGGACCCGCTCTCGGGCCGGCGCTGGCACGACGCCAGCGGCATCGAGCTGCGCCTGCTCACGCCCGACGAGGCGGCCACCACGCCGAACGCGAGCCCCGAGCCCGCCGGCGCGCTGCTCGCGCGCCCGAAGCTCGAGGGCGCCGCGCTCTTCCACGCCGAGGTCGTCCCCGAGGTCCCCCCTGGCTCCTACGTCCTCTCGCTGCGTGCGATCGCGGGGCCGAGCGGCGACCTGTTCGAGGCGAGGTCGCCGGTCACCGTCGCCGCGCCAGCCGGGCCCGGCGGCGCCCGGCCGTGGCCCGCGCAGATCTCCCGGCGCGAGGAGTCGCACGCCAAGGACGCGCTCGGGGTCCTCTCCTCGAAGGGCCCCGTCCGCCTGGACGTGATGCCCAGGCGCCCCGAGCTCCCGCGCGGCCTCCACGGTGAGGTCTACCTGCGCGCGACGGATCGCGCGACGGGCGCGCCGCTCGAGTGCGACGTCGACTTCGACGAGGTCACCGGCCTGTCCAACGGCGCGGGCCCTCCGCGGCGCGTGCGCACCAACGCGCTCGGGCTCGCGCGTGTGCGCTGGCGCCCGGCGCTCGCGTACACCTGGGAGCTCTCGACCGCGTGCACGCCCCCAGGCGCCGAGGACGCCGCGCCCGAGGGCGCTGCTCCCGAGGACGCTGCGCCCAGCGTCGCTCCCTCGGGCGCGCCGGTCGATTCTCAGGTGGACGCCTCGGCGGCGCCCGAGCCGAAGAAGCCGCCGCGCAGCACGTCCACGATCCACATCGCGACGGTCGCCTCGCAGACCTCGCTCATGGCCACTGTCTCACCCACGCGCGTGCTCGAGGGCGGCCTGGAGAGCCTGCGCGACGACGGCGGCTTCTTCGTCGACCTCTACGTGGAGGGCCGCTGGGCGAAGGCGTCCGCGTTCGGCCTCTCACCAGGAGGCTCAGGTTGGAGCGTGCCCGCGCCCCAGGTCGACGGGGTCACCGTGGCGCGGCTCCAGACCTCGCTCGACCTCTTCTTCGTCGGGAACGCCTGGGACGTGCGCCACGTGATCGTGCGCGACGTGTCCACCAGCGAGGACGACGCCCGCGAAGAAGCCTGGGAGCTCCTCGTCGCGCGCCACGCCGCGACCGCCGCCGCCGCGCCCGAGTCTGACTCGAACACCGAGCGGCTGCGTTACTGGGAGCACCTGCGCTCGGACGCCGGGCGCGCGCTCTGGGGCTCGCTCGACGCGCGCGCCCGGCGGGCTGGCGTCGCCGCGCTGCTCGCGGCCATCCCGACCCGCTACGACGCCCCCGAGGCGCTTATCAACTCGCAGCGCGACGACGCCGCGGCGATGGCGGAGTGGCGCGACGAGGCGCGCGAGCAGCTCATCCTCGTGATCGCACTGGCGATGCTGCTCGGCGTGCTCGCGCTCGGCGCGATCGTCGCGCGCGGCATCGCCGACGCCCGCGTGCGGCAGGCGCTCCTCGAGCAGATCGACCTCGAACTCGACGACGACGGGGACGACCTGGCGGAGCTCCACCTCGTGGGCCGGCGCGCCCAGGTATCGAGCGCGATCCAGGGCTTCGTGGTCTTCGGCACGATCGTGCTCTTCGCGCTCTCGCTCCTCATGCTCCTGCGCTTCCTGTAAGCCGCGCTTCGGCGCAACGGCACATGGCGTCTGCACATGAGTCGTTGTAGTATCCCCGGCGAACTGGACCGATCGCGGGTGAATGATGCGGGCAATGGTGATCTCCATCGCGCTCTGTTGGGGTGCGGCGGGTTGTGCCGGGACTCAGGTCTCGGGCGCGAAGCAGCGGGGCTACATCGTCCTGGACGTGGAGCCGTCCGACGCGCTCATCTACGTCGATGGCCGCTTCATGGGCGCCGTCGACGGCTGGGTGGGCCAGACCGTCGTGGTCGATCCGGGGGCGTACATGCTCGAGCTTCGCGCGCCCGGACACATCAGCCAGCGGTTCGATGTGGCGGTCGCCCGTGATGAAGAGGTCACCTTGCGGCTCCGCATGGAGCCCGTCCTCGAGGAGCACCTCGACGAGGGAGAACGAGACCAATGACAGCGTCGACCCGAAGCCAGAACGATGACGCGCGCGCGCGGCTCGAGTCCTGGGCCGCGCTCGGTGAGGCCTGCCGCGAGGCGAGCTCCGAGCAGATCACGGTCACCCCCGCGGGGGTCTGGACCGTGCACACGCGCCGACAGATCGCGCGCCAGCCGCACGTCCCCGACGCCGAGGTCCTCTCGGGGCTCATCGACGCCGTCGAGCAGGCCGGCGACGTCCGCGCCTTCTCCGACTGGGTCTTCTCCACCGTCTCCGGCTCGCTGGGCGCCACGCGCCGCTGGATGACGCTCGCTGCGAGCGACCCGATCGAGGGCCTCGAGGCCTTCGCGGGCCTGCGCGGCGACATGCCCACCCGCTGGCTCGACGTGATCCTCGCGCTCGAGGAGGGGCCGCGCCTCACCCACATGCTCTCCCGCGGCGGCGAGGGCTGGCGCGAGGAGATCCGCTCGGGGATCTCGTGCCTGCCCGTCGTCGACGAACTCTTCCCCTCGATCCACGAGCGCCGAACCGTCGCCGTCGACTGGTCTGGCGCCCCCGGGCTCCCCAGCGCCCCCGAGATCGACTCTGGCAACCTCGCCGAGCTGCGCGCCACCGTCGCCGACCCGATCATGGAGCTCGACACCGCGCCCCACCACGCCGTCTCACCGGGCGCCGCGTCGAGCCTCCAGGAGATCTTCGAGGACTCCGACGCGAGCATCCGCATCTCGCGGCTCGACGCACGCGAGACAAAACCCCACGACTCCATCGACCCCGAGAGGCGCCGCCCCCAGGACACCGAGGAGGACGACGCCCCCTCCTCGCTCGCCGACCTCGTCGACCAGCTCGAGCAGGAGAGCTCGCCGTCCATCCCCGCGCTCCGAGCCTCGCTCGACGACAGCCCGCCCACGAAGGAGATCATCGACCGCGCCATGGTCGACGACGACGATGACGACGAAGGCCAGATCCTCAGCGCCCTCGTGCGTGAGATCTCCGGCGGCCCCGTCGACCCCTACTCGCTCGACCCCGACGAGTTCCTCGCCCCCCACGAGCTGTCTCTTATACACATCTTGACGCTGCCGAC
>CAJXPN010000681.1 GCA_913058025.1 uncultured Myxococcales bacterium
CGAGATTTCTGCCTGTCTCGTGGGCTCGGAGATGTGTATAAGAGACAGCCTAAACATAATGCGCCACGTCGGGAGACGCGTCGCGTCACCACACATAGAGACCCACGTCGAGGACGAGTCGTATGAGAGAGCGAAGCTGGATGTTCGGGCGCGTCGGCGCAGCGGTGATGATGGGCGCGCTCGTCTTGAGCGTGGGCTGTGGCCCCGCGGAGACGCCGGCCGAGCCCGCGGACACCGACGAGGACGGTATCATCGACACCGACGACAACTGCCCCGAGGACGCGAACCCCGATCAGGGTGACGCCGACGGGATCGCCAACGAGTCCGACAACTGCCCGACCGCGTCCAACGCCGACCAGGCCGACGACGACGGCGACGGCGTCGGCGACGTCTGCGACAACTGCCCCCCGGTGGCCAACGCCGACCAGTCCGACATCGACGGCGACGGCAACGGCGACGTCTGCGACGGGTGCATCCCGGGCGGCCCGGGCCGTGACGACGTGAACTACGCCGACTCGGTCTTCTCCACCCAGCTCGACACCGACAACCCGGCCGTCCAGTACACCGACCTCGAGGTCGCCGACTTCGACAACGACGGCTACGACGACTTCGCCGTGCTCGAGGACGAGAACTTCCGCCTGCGCGTCTACCGCGCACAGCCCGGCAACCCGGACCTGAAGTTCCAGAAGGACTTCATGACCGCGCTGCCGGGAGTGGGCGCCGAGGAGATGGCGCTGCTCGACGTCAACGCGGACGGCTTCGCAGACGTCGTGACCGCCAACGGCGTCGACATGACGCTGATGATCAACGAGGCCGACGGCGACGACCGCGTCTTCATCGACACCAAGAAGATCCTGCTCCGCTCTCGCCAGGGTGGCTCGCCGCTCGACGTGGTCACGGGCGACTTCGACGGCGACGGCAACGACGACGTCGCCGTGGTCACGTCGGGGCCGGCCGAGGTCGTGGTGTTCTTCGGCGACGGCTCCGACATCATCCCCACGGGTGAGGGCGAGCGCCGCGGCGCGTCGCTCGACCTGAGCGCGCTGGGCGCGACGTTCGAGTTCTGGTCTCCCAAGGCCGACGAGGACGAGCGCGGCGCGCCGCTGGTCACGGGCAACTTCGACTCCGACGGCGGCGACGACATCGCCGTGCTCACCAAGAACAACAAGGTCCTCGTGCTCACGGGCATCCAGAAGATCGTGTCCGAGGGCCTGCTCACTGGCGCGTCCTCGACGTCGCTCCCCGTCGACCTCGTCCCGAGCCAGGGCAACCTCTTCCGCTACCTCGACTCCGGCTCGATCGAGCAGAACGGCGTCGACGACCTCGCCGCGATGGCGCCGCTGTCCAACATCGACGACCGGACCGCGGTGCCCGACCTCGTGGTCATGAAGAACGAGAACTCCGGCGCGACCTTCACCGAGTACCACAAGGTCCAGCCTCCGGGCGCGCCGACCTTCCTCGTCATGGACGACATCTCGTTCGACGGGTACGCCGACCTCTTCTTCGGCTCGACGTTCCTCAAGCACAGCTACGACTCGTCCACCTACGCGGCCGACCGCTACGACCTCGCGAACAACTCGGTCAAGGCCGACGGCGCGGCGCGCGCCAACACCGACGACGACCTCGCCCCCGAGCTCATCATCATCGGCGAGCAGAAGATCACCGTCCTCCAGGCGTCATGCCCCTGAGGAGGTTCATCCTCGCCCCGCTGGTGGCGCTGGCGCTCGCGGTCCTCGCGTGCGCCGGCGGCCCCGGCGATCCCCGCGACGACCTCCTCACGGATCGGGTCGCCGAGGGCCCAGACGGCAAGCGCCACGCGCTCGGCGGCGAGGCCACGTGGTACGGGCAACGCCACCACGGGCGCACCACCGCGTGCGGTGAGCCGTTCGACATGAACGCCTTCACGGCCGCGCACAAGACCCTCCCCTTCCACACGATCGTGCGCGTCGTGGACCCGAACACGCGCAAGGAGGTCGTCGTCCGCGTCAACGACCGCGGCCCCTACAAGACCGGCCGCGTCATCGACCTGTCGCGCGCCGCCGCGACCGACATGGACATGCTCCGCAAGGGCGTGCTCCAGGTCGAGCTCGAGGTCCTCCAGTGGGGCGACGGCTCGCGCTGCCGCTGACTCGACCCACGCGACGCGCACTGGCGGACGTCGGCGAGGGCGCAGCGGACGTCTTCAACGTCTACAACGACAGCATGGCGCAGGTCAGAACGTGCTCAGCATGCAATGGGGCGTCGTGCCTTCGCTGGTGTCCGAGTAACCGGAGTCGAAGCAGTAGTACACGGCGTCGCGTTGCTCATGAACCGCGGCGAGGTTGGCGGACATGCGCGCCCTCAGGGTGAGGGCCGAGGTGTCCCTATCGCGGCACAACAGCGCGTAGTTGTCGGTGAAGAAGCAGTTCGGAGAGACGAGCTGGACGTCGGCCAGGCTCAAGCCGAGGCCGACGAGCAAGGTGCCCCAGTCGACCTCCAACCTCGTCGCCTGGCGCGGGCCGGGTTCGGCTCGCGCCTCGAGCCCGAGGTCGAACCAGGCGACGTCCCCATCGGCGAGGAGCACGGAGACCTGCCCGTTGCCGTCGTGCCGGATCGTTGGCCGGATTCCGACCCAATCCCCCTGAGTCGAGGTGACCTCGATCACGGCCTCCCCGTGCATGCACTGGTACGTGTAGCCGCCCCCACCACCGAACGCGTAGCATACCGTGGGATACCCGCCGTACATCTCGTCGTATTGCACGTCGACGGTGGCCGCGCCTACCGGATCGAGCTCCCAACTCTCGTCGTCGTCGTAGCACGTGATCACCGACGTCGACTCCACGTAGTCGCTGCTCTGGCACAGCACCCTGGAGTTCGCGCTCACCCCGTACATCGTGAAGCGCCCGTTGATGCGGGTTCCGTCTCCGAACGCGACCTCCGCTGCGCCATCACCCCAGCAGACGACCCCACTGGAGGACCCGACCACGCACCCGTACTTCTCCGTGAGCACGACCCTGTCGGCCCACACGTCGCCCTCTGGCGGCTGAGCCTGTCCGTACGTGTTGTCCCCCCAACACCGCACGCGTGAATCCGTGAGCGCGCACGCCGTGCCCCGGTGAACCGCGAGGTCATGCGCCTGGCCGAGATCCGTGGGCGGATCGATCTTCAGCGGGCGCTCCCCGCCGGCGTCCACATCGGACCCCGCGTCGGTGGGAACCTCGGCGTCGGACGAAGCGTCGGCGCCGGCCTCCACGTCGGCGCCAGCGTCGTCTTCGGCCGATGCGTCGTCTTCGCCCTCGCAAGCCTCCTGATCGACACACCAACCGGCGTCTTCGTCTTGCTCTTGAGTGCTCGCGCTGCACGCGGTCAGTGACAGCGCGCCCAGGAGCGCGAGCGTATGAGTGAGTCGGATCTGCATGGTCGGCCTCTCGTGTCGTGTCGTGAACTCGTCAGGACTCCATTCGAACAACACGGGCGATGCGGTGCGAGTTAAACAGAGACCGACTCCACTTAAACCAGCCCGTAAGGAGCGCGTGGCGAGCACCTCACCTACGCGTCGTCTTACACACTGGCGCGCCGTCATGAGACGTCTATAGTGGACCCCGGATCCTGGACAGGTCAGATAAGAAAGTCTGACGAGCCCAAA
>CAJXPN010000682.1 GCA_913058025.1 uncultured Myxococcales bacterium
TACACAGAGTGGATCGTCGGCAGCGTCAGATGTGTATAAGAGACAGGTTCAACCGCCACGGCGCCGTCGACTCGCGCCGCTACGAGACCTACTCCGAGACCGAGGAAGGCACCTTCCTCCACGCCTCCACGCCCGAGGGGCTCCTCTCCCGGCCCAGACTCATCGCCCCGAACGAGGCGCGCGTCGGCATGACGTGGCGCGCCGACACCAGCGGAGACGGCGAGTTCGAGTTCGAACTGGAGGTGCTCTCGAAGGATGAAGATCAGCCCACGCCCTGGGGCGACGCGACCGTCTGGCGCATCGTCGAGCGCAACCTGACGACGGGCTTCGAGTCCGAGCGACGCTTCGTCGAGGGCCGAGGCCTCTGGCCGACGTACACGAGGGAGACCGTCACCCCACTCGACCGCATCACACCGCCTACGCCGCCAGACCCGAGGCAGCTCACGCTCGAGCGGCTGCGTGTCCCCACGCGCGCCGAGCCAGGGGGTGAGATCGAGTCAGACAGCGATGAAGAATTCGTCCTGGTGGACTCGCTGAAAAACGGCGTAATCACCGAGATGTCCGTGATCGACTCGGGCTCCGGGCGCGTCCTCCTCCTCGACTACGACGGCTACGATCCAGAGGCTGACATCAGACGCGTAGGCATCCGGCGCTGCCTGCTGCTCGGTGAGGATGGCGCGCTCTCCGAGCCCGACGAAGGGGCGCGCGCGCGTCTGTGCCCGGGAGAACCGCTGCACGCTGGCGAGGTGATGTTCGCTTCGTCCGGCGAGTTCGCCGACTGGCGCGTGAGCGGACCCGACGAACGCAGCTACGGCTTCACGGTCCCGTTCTTCGACGCCCAAGGCGACGCCACAAACCTGAGCGGCGACCCGATCGAGTTCACCATCTACGAGATGGGTGAAGACTCACGGCGGCACTCGCGCGCTCAAGGCGACCAGGACTGGACCGCGCGGACACACTACGTCTCGCGCGCGATCACGCTCGAGAGCACACCAGATGAGGGCGCATACTTCGGCGCCCTGGGGCGCGGGAACGACCTCTACACAGCCCGGCTCTCACCGCCGGGCGGCCCGTGGGGCGCCCCCAGGCTCGGGTACGCGTCGCCTCGAGGGGTGGTCATGGGCACTCTGTCCGTGAGCACGACGCACACGCCGGATTCGATGCGAACCCGCCTCACCAGCTCTCTGCGCGACGGCAGGATCGTGTCCATCGACCCCGAGACGGGCACACACACGCTGCTGGGGCGCGCGCGAACACCCGATGGTCACACGAGGCTGATGGCCGCGCGCCTGAGCCAGGACCAGATCATCGTGTCCACGTTCGAGCGCTCCTCCACCAACACGCACATCTGGCTCGCGTCGGTCGACGCAGGCGAGAGCGACCTGGAGCGCCACCCGATCTTCTCTGCGCGCTCCTACGGGTCCTCCCACGGCGCGGTGATCTGCTGGAAGGGCACCGGCGAGGCGCCCGACACGTCGGGCTGGAAGATCGACGGCCGCGAGCCGATGTTCGCGCTGATCAACGCGCGCGGCGACTGCGCCTACGTCGGCGCCTCGGACCTGCGGAGCCGACACGTCGTCGCGGACATCCCTGGCGCAGGGCGCGCGCGCCTCACCCCCTCGAGCGAGCGCACCTTCTCACACGACGAGCTGCTCACGCTGTTCGAGTTCGAGCACTTCCGACGCCACGACATCGGCGCCACGAGCCCGATACGCAGCGCAGAGGGCATCGTCTCACTCGAGGCCCTGGCACATGAGTCGGGCGCGGGTGGGCGGACATGGTTTCGCGCGAGGCAACCCAGCCCTGGGAGCCCGGTAGGGCTCGCCACTGGCGCGCTCGCGTCGCGCCCCGAACGGGTGGGCGACTTCACCGCAAAGGCCGTGAACGAGGTGAGGCCGGTGAGCCCGACCGGCCTGCTCGTCAAGGCCTACGACACCCCTAACACCTACGACCTCCTTCACCTCGACGGCGGCGCCCCCCCTCATACAAAATGGATACACCACCGCGACATCGATGAAGACGACCGCGTGTTCATCGAAGACGGGCTCAGGTGCCAGTGGCGCAGCACGGCCTTCTCGTGCTCGGGAGGAGAGGGAGGCGACTGGGCCATCGAGGGCACCGAGTTGCTCACCCCCCCGTACTACCAAACCAACACGACCCACACGATCTCACCAGGGGTGTTCCTCATCATCGAACTCGGGCAGGCGTTCGTGTTCGACCTCACCACCCGCGAGGGGCGGACGCTGACCACCCCAGAAGAGCTCGTCATGGCGCTCTGCACGACCCGTGGCGGACGCGCGCTCGCCGCCGTCGACGGCAAGCTGACGTGGCTCTACCCCGAGCGCGTGTCGGCGAGGATCGAGGGCGTCGCAGAGACCCTGGTAGGCGTAGAGTTCTGCCAGGAGCTCTCTCCAGGGGTGTTCTGGCTCGAGGAATCATTTAGCTCCGACACGATCGTTCGCCTCGTGGGGACGCCCTGAGCGCTCGCGCGTGGAGCCAGAATGCGCTACCAATCTGGCCCTGAGCCCCCACGCGACGAACCACCACGCGGAGCACGAGAGACATGAGCGAGGACAGCCTGGTCGTCTACGAGACCACCGACCACGTCACGACCCTTCGGATGAACGACCCCCGCCGCCTCAACGGCTGGACGAAGCCGATGATGGACGCGCTGAGCGAGGCGTTCGCGCGCGCGGCGGCCGACGAGGACACGCGCGTCGTGATCCTCACGGGCACCGACCCCTACTACTGCGCGGGCGTGAACCTCGGGGCGGTCATCGAGCTCCAACACCCCAAGATCCTCCACGACTTCATCCGCACGCAGAACCAGAGCCTGTTCGACATGTTCCTGGAGTTCCCAAAGCCGATCCTCGTGGCCGCCAACGGCCCGGCCATCGGCGCCAGCGTGACCACGGCCACCCTGTGCGACGGGATCGTCGCGTCCGAGGAGGCGACCTTCTCCACGCCGTTCGCGCGCCTGGGCGTCCCCGCCGAGGGCTGCTCGAGCGTGACCTTCGAGGTGATGTTCGGCGCCGAGACCGCCCAGCGGATGCTGGGCGCCGAGGGCTGGAAGCCCACGGGCGCCGAGGCCCACGCCATCGGGATGGCCGGCTGGGTCGTCCCCCACGACGCGCTCATGGACAAGGCACAGATGATCGCTCGCGAGTGGGTCGACGAGGGCAAGAACCGCGCCTACCCCGCCGGTATGACCCGCGACGAGCTAATGGCCGTCAACGCACGCGAGTCCGTCGCGATCGCCGACGCCTTCCTGGGCGCCGCGTTCCTGAAGAACCAGTACGAGTTCCTCTGGAGCAAGAACAAGCGCGGCCCCGCGATGATGTTCCTCGCGCTCTGGCTCACGCGCCCGCTCTGGTCGAAGCTCCTCTAGAGCGACCGCTCAGGGATATCGAGAGGGCGCGGCGTTGGCGCGGGGCGGGTTGGGAGCGTTGACAGATCGGAGTGTGTTGTGCGGGGCGGAGCTCGCGCTGCGCGCGACCGCAGCAGTCCGCTCTACGTCAGTGCAGGCACCATCTGGCACGCCTTTGACGGGAGGCTCGGTGGTGTGCGCCGTCGATAGGCGTGTTCCGCGGATGTGCGGCTGGGATGGGCTCCGGCGTGTCGA
>CAJXPN010000683.1 GCA_913058025.1 uncultured Myxococcales bacterium
CGAGATTTCTGCCTGTCTCGTGGGCTCGGAGATGTGTATAAGAGACAGACCAAAGAGTTCGGTGTCTTCCCACCCGAGGTAGCGCTGCCCGGCGTCCGGGTTCAGCGTCACGATGTTCTGCTCGGGGGAGAGCGTGCTCTGGAGCTCGCGCGCGAGCAGCACGCACGCGGCGCCCTTGGGCCCGAGCAGCAGGCCCTCCTCGCGGGCGACCTCGTCGCGCATGCTCCAGACGTCCTCGATCTGCATCCTCCGCAGGACATCGTCCTCGTGGGTCACCAGCGTCGACATGTCCGCCTTGAGCAGCACCGCGCCCGCGACCACCAGCGACGGGTACGTGTCGCGCAGGTACGGCGCCACCTCCGTGTACGTGCCCCCCGTGGACACCGACGTGATGAACGCGCCCAGCGGCTCGCCGGCCAGCGCCGTCACGATCTCCTCGGCGATCCCGCGGTACGCGTCCCGGACGGCCTGGCGACGGACGCCCTCTATGAAGAACCGGTCCGGCCCCTCACGCGTCCAGGCGATGGCGGCGTCGCGCGCGCCCTGCGCGCCCTCCTTGGCGTCGGTCCAGTGGATCTTGACGCCGTAACGGATCGCGAGCTCGATCAGCCGCTTCGAGGACCCCTTGTGCGCGAAGACGTGCGTCTTCAAGCCATGGAGGCCGCCGATGAGGCCCGCCGAGAGCGCCGAGTCGTCGAGCTTGCCCAGCGCGACCGCGTCGCCGGGCTCCATCTGCCCCGCCTCGATCGCGCGCTCGAGAACCTCAGCCACATAGCGATCTCGGATCGAGCCGCTTGGGTTGAGGTTCTCCATCTTGACGTAGACCGGCGACAGGCCTGGATCGACCACGCGCCTCAGGCGCACCAGCGGCGTCACGCCGATGAGCTTGCCCGGCTCCTGGATCGCTGGGGGCGCCGAGAGCAACCCCAACCGGGATGACGCCTTACGCGCCAGCTCGACCCCGTCCTCCGATGACATCCTCGAACCCTTCATTGTACGCGCCCTGCTCGAACCACATCGCACGAGGACGAATCCCTCGCGTCAGCGGCTGCCATGGAACGCTCTCGCAATCCATACCAATCCACTGGGAATAGCATTATCGGCCCCGTCGAGGCCGAGTCAAGCGACGGTCCCGTCACATGTTCAATCGTACGTTCGACCCATGCACCACCACGTATGAGATCCGCCGCGTGGTGGTCTGGCGCGTGGCCACCGACACCTTCAGCCGGAGCATGCCGTCTTCGTCGACCTCACCGCCCGCGAGATCGCCGCGCTCCACGGTCACGTCGTCGATCTCGGAGACCGGCAAGCGCTCCACGATCGTGAGCTCGCCCGGGCGGTCCCCCAGGTTCGACACGTACAGCTCGACCTCGCGCTCACGGTGGGTGCGCCGGCGCAGCCCCTTCTTGTCGACCTCCTCGGTCTGCTTGCGGCGCACGCGCAGGTCGGAGTCGGGGCCGAAGCCCATCTCGAACGGCTCCCCCGAGCCCGCGAACTTCGCGAGCGCGCGGCCCGCGAGCGTGTCCCCTCGGACCAGATCGACCGGCCCGGCGAGCATCGGCCGGGTGTTGCTCCAGGTGGCGCGGGCGCGCACGTGGGCGACGGGGCTGACCTCCGGGAAGCACACCGTCTCGACCTCACACTCCAGCGAGGCATGGTCGATCTGGACGCGCACGGGCGAGCCGTCGCTGGCCATCGTGATCGTCTCGCTGGCCTCGTAGGAGACGGGCTCTCCGCCGTCGTCCACGCCAGGCATCTCATCGCGCTGGCGCGAGCCCTTCGAGCCGGCCACCGAGATCTCGACATCGCGCGCCTCCACCGACACGACGCGGCGCTCCTCGTCGGTCTTGGGTCGCGTCCAGACGCGGTCGTCGGTGAGCAACGGCGGCCTGGCGAGCTGCGTGGGCCGCGCCGTCGAGAAGACGCAGCGCACGCCCGTCCACTCCTCTCCCGTGCGCTGCCACGCGGTCGCCTGCGTGGCGATCTCGAGCCGGGGCGTGTCGCCGCTTCGATCCAGGCGCGCCGTGTGCGCCGGGCGCCAGAGCGCGCACGGCGTGAAGTAACGCAACGTGACGTCGACCTCCTCGGCCTGGGTCGCCTCGATCTGGACCTCGACGTCGGCCACGAGCTCCTGGTGGACCTGCCGCGCGACCGCCGCCCTCGCGGCGGCCGCGTGCTCGTCCCTGACCGCGTCCTCGATCGCGCACTGGAGCTCGTCCAGGCGAGCCACGAGCTCGAGGCGCTGGGACCACAGTGCCTCGAGCGCGCCGTCGAGTTCCTCGACCTCGCCGGCGCGAGGCACCCTCGAGAGCTCCACCATCGTCGCGGCCTCGAGCACATGGAGCCTCGCGAGGCTCGACTGCGCCCTCGCCAGATCCTGGCGCAGATCCGCGGCGCGGGCCTTCGCGTCCGCCTCGATCTCGAGCTGAGCGCGCGCGAGCTCCGGCGCGCTCTCGCGCGTGACGTAGCGGCGCCTCGCCCTCGCCGTGAGCACGCGCGCGCTCCCGGTGACCTCGACGGCCAGCGTCGCGTCGTCGATGAGCACGCCAGGGCCGATCAGGCGGATGATGCGCGTGCCCGGCTCCAGCGCGACCGTCGCGGCGCGCTCCACGCGCGCGCGGTCCTCGTAGAACGTCACCTCGACCGCGTCCGCGTGGACCTCGTATTCACTGCTCACGGCGGTTACCTCCCACGATCTCTTCCTTGGCGGAGAAGACCATCTTGTATGTGAACGAGACCTCACGCTCCTCGCCTGCCCCGAGCTCGAACGACCACCTCAGGCCGCCCTCCACGGGGCGGTTCTCCTCGCCCTGGTCGTAGTCGCTGGCCTTGGGCCGCGACGACTCGAGCTCCACCGCGACCGAGCCTTCGTCGCGCGCGATGGGCACACGGTCGAGCACCTCGACCTGGATCGGGAACCCGAGCCCAGAGCGGATCTCGGTGCGCACGTGGTGCTCGACCACGGTCTTGCTCGAGAGCAAGCCGATCTGGTCCTCCTCCACCCGCGCGTTTCGCGCCACGCGCACCCGCTCGTCCACGCCCATCCCGAGCGTGATCGAGCCGCCTCGCGACGTGTTCCCCATCGAGGTCGACAGCACGAAGCTGCCGCCCACGAACACGTCCACGGGCCCCGCGAGCAGCGGCGCCTCGTGAGGGTTGATCACCTTGATCATGCGGAACACGGACTCCTCTTCCCTCGGGACCGTGCGCCACCAGCGCTCGGCCCAGCCCGTCTGGCTGTCCACCCGGAGGCGATGCAGCGCGCCGTCGGAGGGCACCTCCACGCGGCCCGCCGTGTCGTAGCGGTGGTCGTAGTGGCCGCGTGACTCCATCGGGTCCTTCACCCCGAGCCGGTCGGCGCGCTCGCGCGCGTTGTCGAGCGACCAGCCGCCAGCCCCCGGCCAGCCTCCCACGCGGCCGAGCTTCCCTCGCTCGCTGTGGTCGGCGCCGCGCATCACGAGCGCGTCGAAGTCGAGCCAGCCCTCCCCCGTGTCGACCTCCTCGACCACCATGATCATCTCGGAGCGAGCCATCTCACGCTTCTTCATCTTCGCGGACGACCTCGGCGCGCCGCCCCCGGCGAACGCGCCGAAGGACGCGCTCGCCTTCATCG
>CAJXPN010000684.1 GCA_913058025.1 uncultured Myxococcales bacterium
CATCCAGTCGGATGCGCTCGCCTCTCTCTTTTGGGGTCACCGCGAGGAGCGCGTCAGCGCTTCACGAGCACATAACCCGTGCGAGGCGGGACGCTGACGGTGAGCTCGCCGGAGCCGTCGACGGTGAACGAGGCGGCGCCGCCGCCCCAGACGTTCTGGAGCGTGGTGCCGGCGGGGAAGGTGGTGGTCATGCCGCCGCCGCCCAGCGAGGTCGCGCTGGTCTCGGAGGTCTTGGTCTTGTGGTTGTTGAAGACCACGAGGACGGTCTCACCGGCGTAGCTGCGCTCGAAGGCGAAGATGCCCGAGTCCTGCTCGTCGCCGGTGCGCTCGGAGGCCCAGCGGACCTGGTAGTCACCGCGACGCAGCGGCGCGAGCGCCTTGCGTTGCTCGGCGAGCGCCTTGGTGTGGAGGTAGAGTGGGTGCTCGCGGTCGAACGGGACGAACCCGCCCTCCTTGAGGGAGACGTAGTTCGGGTTGGAGGGCTCGCGCCACATGTCCTCACGGTTGGCGGGGTCGTTGCCGCCGTTGTAGCCCTGCTCGGTGCCGTAATAGATGCAGGGGATGCCGTCCATGGTCATGAGGTAGAAGAGGGCGAGCTCCATGCCGACGCGGTCGTTGTATTCGAAGAGGAAGCGGGGGACGTCGTGGTTGTCGATGAAGTTGACGAGGACCTGGGTGGGGGCGAGCGGGTTGCCGTCGGCGTCGGTGACGCCATCGACCTGGCCCTGGGAGCCGTAGTTTGCGGCCCGCTGGGTGAAGAGGTCCTCGATTTTCTTGGTGGCGGCGCCGCGCTTGAAGACGTCGTCGAAGACCTGGAACTTGTGTGAGAAGTAGAAGACGGAGTCGAGCTCACCGGGGGCGGTGTAGGAGCCCAGGCGTGCGTCGTCGCCGTCGAAGACCTCACCGAACATGAGGAAGTTCTCCTTGCCCATCGCCTTGGCGTTGGTGCGCACGGCGGCGGTGAACTCCTGCCAGAACTCGTGCTCGACGTGCTTGACGGTGTCGATCCGGAAGCCGTCGAGGTTGGTCTCCTCGATCCACCAGGAGAAGACCTCGATGAGCTTGGCGCGGACGGCGGGGTTGGTGGTGTCGATGTCCTTGAGGCCGCCGGGGAAGTCGGCGCGCTCGACCTGCTCCTCGAAGTTCCAGCCCCAGGGGGTCACGACGCGGCCGCGCTTGTTGTACCAGTCGGGGTTCTGGAACTCCGCGGGCATGGGCGGGACGCGGTTGACCTCGGGCATGTAGGTCCAGCGGATGGGCGCGGGGCCGGACTCGCCAAGGCTGGTGTAGGCCTGGACGCCGCGGGGGTCGTAGTCGGGGTCCCACTCGGTCACGCGCACGAGGCGAGACTCGGTGCCGTTGCAGGCGTTGCCGGAGGTGTCCGAGCCGAGCGTGCCGTCGTCGTAGCAGTAGCCGGAGCCCTCGATGTTGATGTTGGGCCGGCCGTTGAGGTTGATGTCGTAGTAGAAGAGCTGGCCGATGTGGTTGGTGACGACATCGAGGATGATCTTCATGTCGCGCGCGTGGGCCTCGGCGACGAGCTCGCGCAGCTTGGTCATGTCCCCGAAGTGGGGGTTGGTGGCCTGGAAGTGCTGGGTCCAGTAGCCGTGGTAGCCGGCGATGCCGGCGTCCTCCTCGACGTTCTTGACGGCCGGGGAGATCCAGAGCGTGGTGACGCCGAGCTCCTTGAGGTAGTCGAGCTGGTCGATGGTGCCCTGCCAGTCTCCGCCGTGCCAGCCGGTGGGGCTCGTCAGGTCGACGTTGTAGTCGTTGTTCGGATCGCCGTTGGAGAAGCGGTCGATCATGACCTGGTAGATCACCTCGTCGCGCCAGTCCTCGACCTCGGTCGTCTTGGCTGGGGGGGCGTTCGGTGGGACGTCGAAGCACGACGAGAGCGCGGGGATGGTCGCGAGACAAAGCGCGGTCCACGCGAGGGTGATTGTCGAACGTCTCATGCTGCCGCTCCTTGACTGCTCGTGCTGGTTCCTTCGATGCGCGACATCATAACCCAAGAAGTGCCCGCGTCGCCAACGGCGTGATCCGTTGAGCGCGCAAGCAAACCGATCGGTTCGCCTCTCGTTTGCAATCCCACCGTCGCGCCGATATGTTCGCGATCCAAGAGACATGAGTCACCGAAGGCGCGCCTGAAGACGTCTCGACTGCGCCCCGATCACGTGAGCTTCGACATGAACCGTACCCTCCGCCTCGTCGCCCTGTTCGCTTCCATCACGCTCGCGGCGTGCTCGGGAGACACTGGAACGCAGACTCAGAACAACGAGACGCCCGACGTCGGAGGTGGCGACGTCGCAGTGGTCCCCGACTCTGGCGGCGTCGACACGGGCTCGCCCAGGGACACGGGCGGAGGCGGCAACGAGGACGACGTGGGCGGTGGCCAGGACGCCGGGGACGGGGGCGCGGTCGATCCCGCCGACTCGGGCTCGGACGTGGGCTCGGACGCGATGGCCGACGCCGAGATGGACATGGGTCGCGAGACCCCGGACGTGGGCGTGTTCGAGTGCGCCTACCCGTCGACCGACCCGATGTGCCCCGCGGCCGACTTCGGGCCGGGTTCGTTCCTCGAGTTCTTCCAGATCGAGACGGAGAGGAACCCTGGCTGCTGCCGCGACTTCGACGGCGACGGCGCCCCGGACAACTTCATCGGGTTCACGCTCATCCCGCTGGCGAACACGTTCGGCGGGATCGACGTGAACCAGAACATCGAGCGGGCGATCTCGCTGGGCCGGTTGGTCTACCTGCTCGAGCTCCAGAACACGACGAACGAGCAGTACGACTCGGACGTCGAGGTCGCGCTGCTCACGGGCGTGGACACCGACTTCGACATGTCCCCGAACCTCGCAGGGACGGGCGAGTTCTACGTCTCCCCCGAGTCCTACGACTCGAGCGGCGACCCATTCTGGGGCTTCGCCAGCGCGAGCATCTTCGACTACGAGCTCGTCGCCACGGGCGGCAACCTCCGGGTCTTCTTCCCCGGCCTGGTCGAGGCCGTGGACCTGTGGCTCACGGACGTCGAGATGCGCGGCCTCATCACGCCGGGCGCCGACTTGGCGGGCGGCGGCAGCCTCGAGGTCGTCGACGGTGAGATCTCGGGCGCGCTCATGCGCGACCGGTTCTTCCAGTCGATGAACGACGTCGCCAACAGCTGCACGTGCCTTGGCCAGGACATCCTCCAGTTCAACCAGGCGGCCAACCGCTGGGACTGCACGCTCCAGTCGACCGTGTGCGATCAGGACCCCGAGGAGTCGTGCCAGCTCGTGGGCGACAGCCAGCTCTGCGGGACGTTCGCGCTCGTGAGCCGCCAGGCCGACCTCGACACCGACGGCGACGGCCTCAAGGACGCCTACAGCTTCGGCGCGCGCTTCCGTGGCACGACCACGACGCTCAAGACCACCCCATGAAGGCCGCCGGGTTCGTCTTCGTGCTCGTGTGCGCGTCGTCTCAGCCCGCTGCCGCGCTCGAGCCCCCTCCTCCCGAGCTCAGCCCCTTCGCCCTGGCTGTCGGCCTGGAGATGGGCGCGCTCTTCGCGTCCCAGGGCGACCGCTGTCTCTTATACACATCTGACGCTGCCGACGATCTACTCTGTGTAGATCT
>CAJXPN010000685.1 GCA_913058025.1 uncultured Myxococcales bacterium
CGGGGTCGTGAGCGCGGACGTCGAGGCGTTCGGCTGGGCGGCCTTCGACGAGCTCGTCCTCGACTTCGAGGACGCCGACCTCGAGGACGTCCGCCAGCCGCGGCGCTGGTCGAACACGGTCGGCGTCCGCGCCGGCTACGAGCACGCGCTCATGGACGGCGAGCTCCGCCTGCGGGGCGGAGGTTCGTGGGACCCGTCGCCCTCATCGCTCGACACGCTCTCACCCTCCTCGCCCGACACCGACCGCGCGGGCGTGAGCGTCGGCGCGGGGTGGAGGTCCACGTTCGGGCTCAGAGTGGACGTCTCCGCGTCCTACACCGCGCTGCTGGAGGCCCGGGCCCAGGGTGAGGACGCCTACCCGGGCGCGTACTCGGGCTCGATCCTCGGCGTGGGCCTCGGCGTCGGCTTCACGTTGTGAGCTGGACGTGGGCCGGGGCTTCAACCCCGGCTCACGAGCCTCAGTCGAGCTTGCCGATTTGATCCATCAGACAATCGATCGACCAGTAGTCGCTCGCCGAGGGCGCGTAGACGCTGCATGCCCCGCTCGATCCGTAGGACGCGTGCCCGCTCGCCTGAGGCATCGCCCCTCCGATGATGGCGGGCGGCTCCATCGGCCTGCGGCGCGCGTCGTCGATCTTCAGGACGCCCGGGGTGCCTGGGGTCAGCGCCGTGAGGCGCAGGCCCGAGACAGGGTCACTCTGGGCGTGGCACGAGGTGCAGAAGGCCACGTCGTCGAACTTCGCCAGCGTCTGATCGTGCGGGATCGGCAGGTGCGCGACCCCGAGCGCGTCCTCTCGCGCGCAGCCGATGGCGCCCGCGCGGTTACGGTGGACCGTGGCCGCGCAGTTCGTGCGCCACTGACCGAAGCCGGCGTCGTACTGCGGCGCGAGCTCGGTTGGGGTGTCGTGGCTCTCGAGGATCAACTGCTCGCAGTAACGAGGCCCTGAGGTTGGCTGGACGAGCGTCCCCAGCGCGAGGTTGCAGATGCGCTCGTCGATGTGCGAGGCGTTCGGCTCCTCGAGCGCGTAGATACGCAGCTCGTCGATCCATCCCTTGAGGCTCTGGCGCGAGGCGGTCCCGTGGCTGGTGAACCCTGGCCCAGGGTCTCCGACCACGAACCAGCTCCAGGCGCCCCCGGCGCTGTCCATCGACAGCCCCCGCGACGCGGGGTCGGAGGACGTGTGCGCGTAGCGCTGGGGGCTGCCGATCGGGTCGCCGTCGATGAAGACCTCCACGACGCGCTCGTTCCCTTCGTCATAGACCTTGACGCCCAGGTGCATGTGACGGCCCGCGCGCACACCCAGGCCTTCGATGTCGACCTCTCGGTAGCGGTCGGACGTAGGCGCCTGATCGTTGTAGATGACGACGCGCTCTCCCGAGAGCCCGAGCCATGAGCCGTCGGCCCAGAAGAACACGGTGCGCAGCGTCCGGGGGTGGACCTCGCGGCTGTCGACCCAGAGCGTGTGGAGCCAGCTGTGGTGTCCCGTGTTCGGGAAGCCCATGTCGATGAAGTCGTTGTCACCGTCCAGGTAGACCCCCTTGCCGAGCGGGCCGCCGAGCGCGACGGGCTCGACGCGTGCGCCACCCCTCAACCTGAGCGTCTGGGGCGTCCGAAGCCCCATCGTGCCTGGCGTCTCCGGGCTCATCGTCGAGGCGTTCTGGAGCATCGGTGAGCGCACGAACGTGAACTCAGGGAGCGCGCTCGCGTCCGTCAGGACGTCGCGCATACGCTTGTTGGGGGTCGGTGACTCGAACCCATCCTCGGGGAAGTAGAAGCGGCCCTGCTTTCGGTGCGGCGAGTTCATGTGCGCGACGACGAACGCGTCTCTGAGGAGGTAGTCGTCGAAGACGGTCTCGGCGGTCAGCGCGGCGGAGCTCGTCATCCTCCAGACGACGTCGAAGGGCAACGTGGGGCTCTGGTGCTCGAAGTGCATCAGGTGGTGCTCGGGTGAGTTCACGAAGGTACGAGTGCCAGGGCGAAGCTTGAGCGGCGCGCCCTGATAGAGGTTCATCGTGAAGACGTAGTGCAGGAAGTTGCCGATCGTATCGACCCACCAGAGCTCGTTGCGCCCGCCGCCGAAGGTCGTGGGGTTGAGCATGTTGTCGAGCACGACGATCTTGCCTCGTGTCCACGCGCCGAGCGCCACGACGCCAGTGCCGACGTTCTGTCCCGGGTACCTCGATTGCGCGGAGCGTCGCGTGTCCTGAGCGGGCAGCTGATCTGCGGCCTTCCAGGCGTCGCGTCCCTCGTTGACCTGCGAGTAGAAGAGGTTCTTGGCCTCGCGATCGAGCCACGGGTAGGCCCCCTGGAAGTTGTCCCCTGGCATGATCGGCTCGCCCCGGGAGTCGCGGAACGCGCGCACGGTCGAGCCGGGGACGCGCGGCGCGGATCTCGCCATGTCGTAGACTTGCGCGCGAGGGTCCGCTGGCATGCAGCTCACGGGCTTGAAGAGCGCGAACGATTCGGCCTGGCAGGGGTCGTCGGCGATCGCGTAGTGGAGCGCGTCCCCCTCGAGGTTCAGGATCATGAGGCGCCCATCGGCCGCGGTCACGGGCTCGAACATGAAGCGGTGGTCTTCCGTGGTCGTTCCGTCCCACTCATGGCTCGATGCGGCGTCGGCGCAGCCCGCCGGAGAGCCCGGCCCATTGCACACGGCGGGGACCATGGCGTCGCAGTCGGAGGTCACGACCATCTGCGCCAGCGAGTGCGATTGATGAGGTATGAACTCACACCAGCCTGGCGGGGTGGTTCCGTCACAGTAGTGGGCGAAGATCGCGCCCCAATGAGCGGGGTTGAAGAGGCCCCCGTTGATGTTCCCCATCTCGTAGGTGCTCGCCGGTGGGAGCGTGGTCGCCGAGGTCCTGGGGAAGGTGTAGACCTTGGCCTGGGCGGTCTTGGGCGCATCGACGAAGAGTGTGACGTTGCTGCTTCGCAGCTCCCAGCGCCCCTTTCTCTCTTTGAGTGGCAGGGGGTCGAGCGCGTCCTTGTCGCTGAGCGCGGACATGAGGGTGACGTCGTAGCAATCGCCCTGCGTCGGCCCCGCGGCCGTCTGCATCTCGCACGAGCGCGGGTTCTGGTTCGTGCTCAGATCTCCGCCTGGAGCGCGTCCTGATCCCGAGATGTCACAGATCGACGTCTGATAGGAGGCGGGGACGTACCAGTTCCGCTGGTTGTACTCGATCCGAGTGTCCCTCGGGTCGTGCAGCGCGGAGATGGGGATCGTCGTGCTCTCGAACGGTGACGTGCCCAGCGCGTCGACGCGGTCGTCCGCGCCCAGCGTCTCGGGACGCGTGACGGTCAGGGGCACGTTGCCTCGACCGGTCCCGATCGACACGCGTCCGTCGTTGGTAGAGCGCGCCGACGGCATGACGGCGACGCTGTTCGCGGCTGAAGATGCCCGGTAGCTGGTCGTGACCGTGGCGTCGACGCCCAGCGTGTACGCAGGGAGCCAGAAGTCCCGCAGGTTGTGCTCCTGGTCCTCGATTGCCATGTGCGCGCTCGCGAGGTCGGCGGGCCTCTCTGGAGCCAGCTTCGCCTCGGCGCGCGAGAGCTGGCGTGAGATCGATGGCTTCGGCGGGAGCAACTCGTTGTAGCAGTCGTCGACCTG
>CAJXPN010000686.1 GCA_913058025.1 uncultured Myxococcales bacterium
TTCTGCCTGTCTCGTGGGCTCGGAGATGTGTATAAGAGACAGGCCCGCGCTCGGTCCGGCAGATCCTCGCCGCGTGCCCGCGCAACGCCACCAGCGTCCGCCACGCGCGCACCAGCTCGGGCCGCGTGACCCCCGCGGGCGGCGCGTCGGGTAGACCCGCCCGCAGGTCCCCGACCTCGGCCAGCGCGCGCGTGATGTGGAGCGCCTGCGCCAGCGCGTCCTCCCCGTCGATCGGCGTGAACAGGTAGAGCAGGTCGTTCTCGAACTTCGCCAGGTCCCGCAGCAGGTGCCCGCGGTGCGCGTGGAAGAAGTCGATCAGCCAGACGTTGTCGCGTCCGTCCAGCAGCACGTTCGCGCCGTTGAGGTCCCCGTGGACGTACGACACGAAGTGGTACTCGCCGGCGGGGCGAGGGAGCCCCGCGAGCTCGACCTCGTAGAAATCCGCCGGGTTGCGCGCCTCGAACCCTCCCGGCCACGTGACCGTGGCCAGGTCCGCCTGCTCCGCCCCCATCAGCTCGCCGACCTTGCCGCGCACGCCCGCGCCGTGGCGCGGCTCGAACGTGTAGTAGTCGAGCAGGCTGAGCCGCTCGTACTGGGCCGCGGCGTAGAACCGCCCGAGGATGTCGGAGAAGACCTCGTCCAGGATCGCCTCGACGCGCTCGTGCGAGAGGCCCGACTCGTAGAGCGACTTGAACGTGCGGACCTTGTCGCCCCGGCCCATCGCCGCGTACGCGTACTTGATGCCCGCGCGCGCGCTCACGTCGGCGAACCCGCGCAGCGACGGCGCGTCGTTCCCCAGGATCGACTCCACACGCTCGAACGCCACGCGCTCGTCGCCGATGAGCTCGCGCGTCCCGAGCTTGAGCACCGACGCAGACTGCTCGTGGCCCAGCGCGTCCCAGCTCCTCGCGCGGAAGACGCTCGCGCCCGAAAACCCCCCGCCCAGCGCCTTCAGATCCAGCCGCGCGCTCTCGCGGTAGAGCATCGCGATGACCGCGCGGTCCTCCTCGCCGATCCCGCCGTGGTCCCCGAGCAGCTCGGGGCAGTAGCTCGCCGTGGCCGACGGCGCGGCGAGCGCGCCCGCCCGCGCGCCCTCGGGCAGCGACCAGTCGCAGAACGCGCCGACGCTGTCGAAGACGCGCACGCCGAGCAGCTTCTTGAGCTGCTCCAGGGCGTTGAAGTGCTGCGAGCGCGACGCCGACGCGCACAGCGCGCTGCACGTCGCGACGTCGGTGGCCCAGCCCCGCGTGACCAGGTCGTACAACAGGAACGTGACCTTGGCCTCGGTCCACACGCCCACCACGCCCACGCGCAGCTCGCCATCTTGCGAGGCGTCGCGCAGCGCCGTGAGCGCGCCCTCGAGCGAGGTGCCCTCGAAGTCGTTGAGTGAGACCGAGTCGACGAACAGCTCGTCGGGGCGCTGCGTGACGCCCGGGTCGAGGTCGAGCACGAGCTCGGCGCCGCGCGTCCCGCGGATGCAGTGCTCGCCGAAGCGGTCGAGGTGGGCGCGCTGGGCGGGGTCGTCCCGGTCGTGCCAGTCGCGGATGTGCAGGATCGTGAGGTCGCCGTCGGCCTGGGCTCTCGCCCAGCTCATGAGCTGGGCGAGCGGGCCGCGCTCGGGGTCGGCTCCCAGGAGGCGCGTCGCCTCCTCGCGCCCGACGTGGAGCGCGTTGGGCAACGGATCGTGCGCGCCCAGAGGGTCGATGAAGTCTCGCTGCATGCACTGGGTGATGAGCACGGAGTGGGGCATGGGAGGGGCTCCTGACGGGAGGCGCGCTCAGCAGCAGCGCGTGATGTTGATCGTGGTGGGTGAGCGCGATGAGCCGACCTTGACCCAGTGGTAGACGCCGTCGAAGTAGACGCCGGAGTCCGCGTCGAGCAGCGCGCCGAGCGAGCGCGTCTCGGCCGCCTCGGCGCCCGCGATCCGCACCGCGTCGCGGTCGCCCTGCCCCGAGTAGCGCACGCGCACGACCGCACCGCGGGCGAGCGCGGGCAGCTCGACCGTCACGCCCGCGCCCTGAGACTGCGCCGCGAGCGTGAGCGGCGACTCGCTCCCCTCCGGGTAGTACGCGAACGTGGAGCGCGCCTCGCCGGGGTAGGCGAGGAGCGTGGGGAAGTCCCCGGAGGACTCGCCGCCCAGGCCGTTCGCGCCGTCGACGACGTCGAGCGGCACGATCGCGCCCTCACGCGCGAACACCGGGACCTTCTGCTGGTCGGCGGAGTAGTCGAGCGTGAGCGTCTGGCCGCCGGCGTGCTCGGCGCCCGTCCACCAGTCGTAGAAGGTCGCGTCGGCGGGCAGCGCCACGTCTCGCCCGCCCGTCTCATCGAGGATCGGCGCGACGAGGAACGCGTCGCCGACCATGAAGCGGTAGTCACCGGCCCAGCCCGCGAGCTCCCCGATCGGGCGCATGATCGGCTCCGCGCGGCCCGCGTAGGCCTCCTCGGCGAGGCTGTAGAAGAAGGGGACCATCGCGCTATGGAGCTTGGCCCAGTAGCGGTAGATGGCGACCGTGCGGTCCACGACGGCCTGGTCCGTGACCCCGGGGAGCGTCCACGGCGTCAGGTTCGCGCGCCCGTGGAGTTGCATGAACGGCGTCATCGCCGCCACGCCCGTCCAGCGCACGAAGTTGTCCTGGTCGAAGGGCACCATCTTCGTCAGGTCCTGGTCGTCGCGGTCCAGGTAACCGCCCAGGTCCGACCCGACGACGACGTACCCGGCCTCGGCCGAGCGGAACATGTGGTCGAGCGCGTCGGAGAAGCCGGCCCAGTCGCGCAGGTTGTCCCCCGCCCAGACCACAGGCGCGTGCTCGGGCCTGGCGAAGAACCGCCCGGGCCACTGGTACGACTCGTCCCAGCCGCGCACCATCGTCACGAAGTTGTCGGTGCCCCCAGCGCGCTGCGCGCCGTAGGCGTAGAAGTCCTCGTAGTAGCGCTCGGAGTACTCCTGGTGGGTGATCGTGCCGGTGGCCGTGTCGATGGGGCCCTTGGTGATGTACTCCTCGCCGAAGTCGAGCTTCCAGCCCGCCACGCCCATGTCGATGAGCGCGTCCTGCTGGCGGTGCCACCACTGGCGCGCGGCCTCGTCGTTGAAGTCGACCGAGCCGCCGCGACCCTTCCACCATGTGTAGATCGCGTTGTCGTTGACGTAGAAGTCACACAGGAAGCCCTCGCGGAAGTTCGAGGCGGGGCCTGGGTAGGACATCACGGCGCCGGTCTCCGAGTCGAGCGAGCTGATGTTAGTCAGCGACGTCATCCACAGCACGACCTTGACCTCGCGCTCGCCCATGTCCCCGATCATCTCCTCGAACTCGGGGTAGCGCACCGGGTCCGGGATGAACGTGTTGTAGTTGGTCTCCCAGGGGCTATCGAGCACGACCACGCCGATGGGGATGTCACGCTCGATGAACCCGTCGACGAAGTCGTAGGTGTCGTCGCGGCTCGAGATGTCCTTCGAGATCCACGGCTCGAACGCCCACCGGGGCGTCTTGATCCGGGGCGCCGGGATCACCTCGGGCGGCCCCGCCACGAACGTGCACGGCTCGGCCGCGCCGCCGTCGGCGTCTGCGCCCGTGTCCGCGCTCGCGTCCTTCCCGGTGTCCTTCCC
>CAJXPN010000687.1 GCA_913058025.1 uncultured Myxococcales bacterium
CGCGTCGCACGCGTACCACGTCGCGCGCGACGCGGGCGGCGCGGTCCTGGACGACTTCTTCGTCCAGCAGCTCCCCATCGTCTTGCTCATCGACGCGGACGGCACCGTCCGCAAGGCCTACACGGGTCTAGAGCACCCGGACGCCATCGCGAAGGGCCTGCGCGCCGCGCTCGCTGGCGCGCTCACGCAGCCGGTAGAGGGACCCTGAACACGGCCCCTCTCGGGGCCGCGGCCGACCTCACTGCGCCAACCCGAACGTCTTCCAGACCTCCTTGGTCTGGAACGTCGAGTCGAACAGCCCGTCGTTGCAGCGCGAACGCCGGACGCTGAACTCGAGCGACTCGTCGCTGGTCAGCGCGGCGCAGCGGCCGATGGGTGTCTGATCTGCGGTGTCCGCGCCGTCGATGTTGATCCAACGCTCCCAGAACACGGACTCGATATTCACGCCGCTGACCCAATCGGCGAAGTCCTCGACGTGGTTGCGCTGAGCGACCTCGCCCGATGCCGTCCCGATCGGTCGGCCGAGGGCGTAGAACATGATCGGGAGCCTCAGGCCGTAGAGCGCGCGCATGCGGCGGAGGTACTGGTAGCGGCCCTTGGGCGACTCGTCCGCGCCAGGTGAGACGTGGCTCCTGAGCGCGATGACGTCGCTGTGCGCGAGGAGTGGCAGGAGCGCGTCCGTGAACGCCGCGTCGATCTCCTCGTTGCCCACCGTGTCGTCGTCGGAGTACGACGCGGCAACGCGCGTCGCGAAGCGATCCCAGTTGATCCCCGCGCCGACCTTCGTGTCAGGCGAGACCGCCTTGATCCGCACCGCGGCCTCCTCGAAGAAGATCACGAAGTTGGCCCACTCCGCCGCAGACAGGCCGGCGCCGCTGTCGGTCGCGAGCAGGCGCTCGGCCTCGTCACCGATGATGAAGTAGACGGGCTGCGTGTCGCGCGCGACCGCCTCGAACCTCGCGAGCAGGTCGTTGAACATCTTCTCGCGCCCGAGCCCGTACGGCCCCTCGCCCGTGCGGTTCTCCTGCTCGGTCAACAGGCCGTCCCAGCGCACGTACCAGTCTCCTCGCGTCCGGAAGAGGTCCACGACGACGCTGCGCCGCGCGAACCCGGAGGGCCGAGACGCGAGCGTGAGCGCCTCGTCGATCTCGTCGTTGAGGTCCCTGGCTCTGCGGTCCATGTCACCGAGCGCGGGCTGCGCCACGAAGTCGGGCGCAGGGCGGCTGTCGACCGAGCTCACAGGGTGCTGCGTGTACTCTCCAAGGCGCTGAGCCTGGTCGTCGTACGCGCGCAGCCGGAGGATCACGTGGTCGAACTGCTCTGCGGTCTTGCCGACGCCCTCGACCACGTTCGTCGCCATCGCCAGCGGCTCCCCGTGGCGCACGCTCACGCCCCTCTCGATCTCCGAGATGTCCAGCGGATCCGCGGGGGACAGGAACGGGAAGCGAACCTCCTCGACCTCACCGCCGCCGCAGCCCACACCCAACGCACACACCAGCGCACACACCAGCGCACACACACACATCGCCTCGCGTCTCATTCTCATCCCTCTCGTCTCGACCTCAAACACGTGGCGCGCGGCCTCGCCCCTGAGGGAGAGGTCGCGCGCCCGACTCGCACACTTCGACACGCTCAGTAGATGATGAGCTCGTCACCACCCTTCGCCTTGAGCTTGTCGAACTTCTTCTTCTTTTTCTTCTTCTTACGCGCCTTTTTCTTCTTGGACTTCTTCTTGGCCGGCTTGGCATCCTCGGCCTTCTCGTCGACGCCCTCCTGGCGCAGCCTCTCATCGGCCGGGCGACCACGCGTGTAGTCGATGTTGAGCTCGCCGACGAGCTCGCCGACCGTGTCGTCACCCTTGCCCGAGGTCGAACCCGAGGTCAGCTTCGCGACCTCGGCCGAGACCGTGTCCTCGCCAGCCTCGCGCTTGCCGCTGCCGCCGAACGCCTTGCCGGCGCCCTCCATCTCCTCGACCCGCTCGCGGTCCGAGAACACCATCGTGAACGTGTTCGCGCGCTCGATGTGGTTCACGAGCTTGAGGATCGACTTGCGGTCCTGCCAGCTCGACTCGTAGAGCGCGTCGTCGTCGTCGTACTCGAGCGCCAGCGGCCTCCCGTACTTCTGCGCCACCTGAACCACGAACGTCTCGAAGTCCACGCCCTCACCGTCGAACACCTCGACGAGGTACTCCGGGTTGTAGGACACCACGACCTTGTAGAGGCGCCCACGGTGGAACATGAAGTAACGGATCGCGATGTCCTCGCGAGAGACCAGCATCGACTCGCTGCTGTTGGGCGAGAACTCCTCACCCACCACGCTCGTCGCGTAGCCCTTCTCGCGCTTGCCGAACTCGACGTAGCTCTTCTCCGTCCGTTCGATCCACTCCTTGAAGCGGTCGAACTCGACGCGGCGGTCCTGGAAGGTCTTCATCCCCGCGACCTTCTTCTTGAGCGCGGCCTTGCGCTCCTTCTCCACCTTCTCGAGGACGCGCTCCTTCGTGTCGCCCCATTCGACCTCGTTGAGCGACGACGCGATCCCACTCGCGGCGAACGCGACGGTCGCGCTGCACATCATCAGCCACGTCGTGAGTAGAGATATCCAGATCTTCTTCATGATCATCCTGCCGCTTGCGTCGGGCACCTTCTCACTCCGCTCGCGCGCCCGACGACGCCGACGCGGCGTGACCCGCGCCTTCACGCAGATCTCGTACCACACTACCAAACCTCTTCTGCCTTTTAGAAGGCGAGCGCGCTATTCTATTCAATGCCTCTTCACCTTACACACGAGCCGCCATGAGCCAGGACCCCTCATCAGCCCCCGACAAGACCGGCAGCCCGCTCAAGCGCGCGCTCATCATCGCCGGCGTCGTCGTCTTCGTCGCGTGGGGCTCGAAGCTCTACCGTGACACGAAGCTCGCCATCGACGGCCCCGACCCCGCCAGCGTCGCGGAGATGCTCTCGGGCATCCACGAGCGCGCCGTCGCGGCCGAAGGGTTCGAACCGCTGCTCAACGACCTCGGCCGCCAGCGCTCCTGCGCCTCCAGGCCGACCAAAATCGAGAGCCGAGCCTCCCTCGGCCCTTGGGGCGACCTCGTCCCCGAAGAGATCGAACGCCTCGACTACGAGCTGCTCGTGCGCGAGCCCGACGCGCGACACTACCTGTGGATCGCGCGCCGCGATCGCGACTGCGACGGCATCTACGAGATCCACGCGCTCCGCGCCCCGCGCTCCTCCGGCGGCGACCGCTCCGGCGACGTCGTCGTCCAGAACCTGGCCGAGTGAGACCTCTCACTCCCCGAGGATCCTCTCCAGGTACTCACGGTTGGACGCGCTGAAGCGCGACGGCCCCTCCCCTCCTAGCTCCGCGCGCAGCGCGAACGGCCTGCCCACGCCAGGGTCCATCAGGCTCCCCGTCAGCCTCCCGTCGTTGTGGTAGACCAGCCGATCCCCGTTCGGGTCCTCACCCTCGATGTAAGGCAGCCCCAGCGAGTGGCCGATCTCATGCGACGCCGTGTGACCGGCCAGGCTGCCGACCATACCAATCGCCGCCTGGATCTGGGCCGCCCTCGGGCCGTCTGGCCACTCGGTCGCGAGCACGGGCTC
>CAJXPN010000688.1 GCA_913058025.1 uncultured Myxococcales bacterium
TCTACACAGAGTAGATCGTCGGCAGCGTCAGATGTGTATAAGAGACAGGTCGAGCGCCTCGAGCGCGGCGTCGAAGCCGAGGCGCTGCGCGCCGAGTTCTCGGGCGAGCATGGGCGCCAGGCCATCGAACGGTCCGGGGCGCCGCTGGTAGCTCGCGCGCCACACGTCGGCGACGCCGAGCTCGTGGGCCTTCTCGCACAACCAGTCGACGAGGCGGGACTTCCCGACGCCTGCGACACCTCGCACCACGACCATCCTGACATCTCGCGAGTCGTTGACCTCGACGAACGCGTCCCAGAGCGCGTCGCGCTCGGCCTCCCTCCCGATGAGCCGCGGTGAGCGCATGTCGTAGAGGCTCAACCCAGCGCCCGAGACGAGCGCGCTCCGGCGCGCGTCGCCCTCCCGCCAACTCTCTGGGGGCGACGGGCGAGCGAGCGTCTGGGGCGCGCTCAGGAGCGCGCGCGTGCGCTCGTCCTCGAGCGACGAGGTCAACTCGCTGGCCTTGATCGAGTCGCCCGGGGCGGTCTGCATCATCGACGCAGGCGGCGGGCGAGAGTTCACGATCGTCGCGCGGCCGAAGGAGATCCCCTCGTCGAACTCGATGGTCTGGGTCTGAAACTGGGCGATCTCGAGCGCATCTTCGGAGAGCGGCGCGTCGTCTCGCCGCTCGATGTCGAGCGCGACGAAGGAGCCCGTGAAGAGCGCGCGCGGCTCCAACCCCTCGGCCACCGCGCCCATCTCATCGAGCCCCTTGAGCGCGTCCGAGGCGCGCTGGTAGCGCTCCTCGATCCTCTTGCCGAGCAAGCGGAGCAGCCACGCCTCGAACTCGGGCGGGACGTCCACGCGAGCGTCGAGCTTGGGGACATGCTCGCTCAGGTGCATCTGACCGAGCGCCCAGGTCGTCTTCGCGGTGAACGGCGGCTGCCCCGAGGCGAGCTCGTAGGCCATGCAACCGAGCGCGTAGAGGTCTGTCCACGGGCCGTACTGGCGCCACTCTCCCCTGAACTGCTCGGGCGCCATGTAGAGGGGCGTGCCCCAGCCCACGCCGGTGCGCTCGCGCTGCTCGACCTCGGGCTCGTCCTCACCGAGCGCGTGCGCCAGGCCGAAGTCCGTGATCTGGAGGCGGCCGCCGGGGCCGACGCCGAGCAGGACGTTCTGAGGCTTGAGGTCTCGGTGGACCACGCCGCGGGCGTGGGCGTGGGCGAGCGCGAGCAGGATGCGCCGGAGCGCCTCGCGGATGTCGGGCCACGTCATCGAGGACTGGTGCTCGTGGAGCGAGCCGTATCTGGCGTACTGCATCGCCAGGTACGGGCTCCCCGCCACGAGCCGGTGGTGCGACGCGCCCTCGGCGCGCGCGTCGATCATGCCGTAGTCGAGCACGGCCACGATCCCCTCGTGGTCGAGCCGGGCGGTCGAGCGGACCTCGGTGCGGAACGCCGCGATGTAACCCGCCTTGCGCACGCCCTCGCGCGTCAGGACCTTCACCGCGACGTCCACGTCCTGCTCGACGTGCACGCCACGCCACACCTCGCCCATCCCACCACGCCCTATGGGGGCGAGCAGCTCGAACGGGCCAACGGGGATGCGATACATGCCACCCATCGACGGGATCCCTGAGCATGAGAAAATGCGAACATGAGCCAGACCGAGCCGGCTCAGATGTCACCGTACTCGCGGATCAAGTAGGCGCAGATGTCATCGGACTCGTACATCCTCGTCGACGTGTTCGGGTCAATCAAGAAAGGGACCATCACCCGGCCGCCTTCGGCGCGCAGCTCGGCGCGCCTCGCCGAGCCCTTGGCGACGTTGCGGACGAGGTAGTCCAGGTTGAGCATGTTCATCGTCTCCCGGACCTTTCGGCAGTACGGAGAGGCCTCGAACTGGTAGAGCACGAGCATCTGCTCGGGCTGATCCCGGCGACCGAACCCGGTGAGCACGGAGGCCGAGCGCAGGCGCGCCGCGCTCGCGACCGCCGACGTGATCGTGTTCCACGTCGAGAGCGCGCGCTCGACCTTGAAGCGCCCAGGGCCGTAGTGCTCGAGCACGTAGTCGATGATCGCCTCCGACTCGAGCATCCGCACGCCGCGGTTCGGATCGACGAGGAACGGGTACTGAGACCTGCCGCTTTGAGACTTCACGAACTCGCGCTTCGAGTCCGAGCCCTTCGCCGAGGTCCTCGACACGAACTCCAGATCGCACTCCGAGAGCACCTCACGCACCTTGCGGCAGTACGGGCACGACTCGAACTCGTAGAGCTCGAGCGGGAGCTCGGGGCGCGGCGGGTTCGCGCGGTTCTTCGGCCAGACGAACAGCCCTCGCCCTCCCCTGAGCGTCGACGTGATCAGTGAGTTCGTATCGTTCAACCGGTTCGACATCGCCGCTCCTACCTCGCTCGTGTTCGTACTACATTGCCTGGGTTCTACAATGCACACGGGCGCTCGCGCGACCACAAGTCATTCGGTGGAGAGGACGCCATGAGCGACGAGACCGACGAAGAAGTCACCCCTGAGGACTTGCTGCGCGTGGCGCGGGCGCGTCGAAACGAGCACAACTGGGGGATCCTGGTGGAGTGGGTCGACGACCTGAGCGACCGCGACGCCGACGCCTACCAACAGGTCGAGCCCGAACTCCTCGAGGCGCTCACTGAATGGCCCGACGAGCTCCGCGTCGTCCCGGCGCACTGGTGGAGGGTGTTCGCAGAAGGCAACCTCCCGTGGGGTTGGGAGCTCTGCCGCGCGCTCGTTCCGCCTCCAAGCGCCGAACTCGGTCAAGACGACGTCTTCGATCACATCACCCACCTCGACATCTCCCAGATGCCCACCACGCCTGGAGCGGAGGTTCTGGGTGAAGAGATCGCTCTGTTCCCGGCGCTGACCTACCTCGACGTCTCATCGACAGGGATCTACTCCGTGAACATCCTCTCGATGAGTGAGAATCTTCGCACACTCCAAGCGCGCGAGTGCCATCGGCTCGAGCGCCTCGACGCGCTCGCAGACACATCCATCACCGATCTCTGCCTGTCCCCCCTGTCTCCCGAACACGCCACAGGCATTGGCGCCTCGACACGACTCGAGTTCCTCGAGGTCGACCACGGCCAATGGCACGGTACACTCGAGCACCTCTCTGCGATGACGGCGCTGAAGATGCTCTCGTTCGACCGCGTGGGCGGGCTACACGCGCTCGACGGGATCGAGACGCTCCCCTCGCTCCAAATACTATACATCACAGACACCTCCGACCTGGTGAGCATCAAGGCGTTGCGCGGCAACACATCCATCACACAGCTCTCTCTGTCGGGGTGCCGACGGTTGAGAGATCTGACACCGCTCGAGACGATGCCCAACCTCGAACATGTCTGCGTCGACAATGGACCCAAGGACAGAGACGACTCCGTCCTCGACCGTCTCACCGGAGTCACTGTCCGCCGGTGACCCCCGAACCAGGTGAAGCAATGGATGATGAAGCAGACGAAGAAGTCACCCCTGAGGACTTGCTGCGCGTGGCGCGGGCACGTCGAAACGAGCACAACTGGGAGATCCTGGTGGAGTGGGTCGACGACCTGAGCGACCGCGACGCCGACGCCTACCAA
>CAJXPN010000689.1 GCA_913058025.1 uncultured Myxococcales bacterium
AACCGAGGACGACTCATGAACTCCCACGACACCGCGGACGCGCTCCGCACCGGCGACGCACCGACGCTCCTCGACTCGCTCTCCGCCGACGACCCGGGCGCGCGCGCCTTCGCCGCGTGTGGCGTCCAGGTCCACGCCCTCGACGCCCCATCGGAGGCGCTCTCGTCGCTGGCGGAGGACGAGAACTGGATCGTCCGCGCGTGCGCAGCGCGCGCCATCGGCGCCCGCGCCTCCGACCCGGAGCGCGCCTCCGACACCCTCGCAAGCCTCCTGAACGACCCCGAGGCCGCCGTACGGCGCCTCGTCATACAGTCGCTCGGCGAGCTCGCCATCACGCGACACGCCAGCGCGATCGTCGACGCCTTCGCGCGTGAGGACGACCCGCTCCTTCGCGCCGCGTCCGTGCGCGCGCTGGGCGCGCTCGGGGACCCCGCCTCGCTCCCGACGCTCCTGTCTGCCCTCGGCGACCCAGGCCTGCTCGGCGAGGCAGTGCAGGCGCTCGGCGCGCTCGGTGACCCCGGCGCGATCGGGCGCCTCGTCGCGCTCTATACTGACGGCGTCAACGGCTTCATCGAGTGGTGGATCGTCGCCGCGCTGCGCGACATCGGCGCGCGCGAGGAGACGCTCGCGCTGTGCGCGTCACACCCCTCCGCCTCCACTCGCCGCATGCTCGGACGCGTCGCCGGCGAATGGTGGCCAGACGAACCCGCCGTGCGCGCGCTGCTCCGCGCGATGGAAGACCCCGAACCCACCGTGCGCGCTGGCGCCGCGTTCCGGCTCGGGCCCCGCAAGCTCGACGCGGCGACGCGCGCAGAGGTCCTCGCCGCCATCACGCGCGGCCTCGAGGACGAGGACGCGGACGTGCGCCACTGGTGTGAAGAGACCATGGCCAAGTGGGAGGAACACGCCAACGCGTGATCCTCCTCACGCCGCGCCCATTCAAAAGCGCTCGGACTTCACGCCCCAGTCCGCGTCGACCCACGCCACGGATCGGTCCTCGAGCCGCTCCCACCCGTCCCCGTCGACCTCGCCGCCCACGCAGAGGGCGCCTCTGAAATATGGGCGCTTCCTGACTCGTCCTCGCGAACCGGGCGCACCAGGCTCCTCCGGCTCCTCCTCGATCCCCCTCCACGCGCGCACGTTCATAGGAGCACCCACGCTCGCCGCGAGCATCACGCGCCCCGTCATCAGCACCACCTGGAAGCGCTCGAACGGCCCCTCCAACCGCTCCTCCAGCGCCACGATCGACGCCCCAAGCGCGCGCGCGGACACCTCTGGCCTGTCGCGCGCGACGTGGAACGCGTCCTGCGCGAACAGGTGCATCAGGTGCCAGTGGAACAGCACCTCGTCGAGGCCCTGACCCCTCGTGTTCGTCTTGATGAAGTCCGGGAGCTCCTCCTCGATCGCCTCCCTGACGCCCTCGAGGTCCGGCGCGACGGTCCGCGCGACCCCCATCCAAGACTTGAAACGGAACGGGTGCATCGAGTCCGAGTCCGACTGCTCCTCCCCCTCTCCACGCACGCGGCACACGATGGCCCGTGAGCGGAGGCCGCCCAACGCGGCGAGCACGTCGAGCTCGTCGTCTCCCCGAGGATCCTTCCGCTCGAGCGTGCGTGACTCCTGCATCCACCCCAAGCCGAGCCCCGCCACCGACTTCGGCGACCACGCCTGCGCGACCTCCTCGAAGGCCTTGCCCGTCAGCGAGTCGTCGTTGCTCAAGTACCCAAGGATATGCGACATCTTCTCCGTCTCCGTCTTGCGCCAACGGGGCGCGACGCGCCCCCTCTAACTGTGCTCAATACTACGCACGTCGACCCCGAATGACACCTCATCGGCTCCTCATCGCGCTCTCACTCGCGCTCTCGTGCTGCTATCCGCACCGCGGCGAGCGGCCGAACGCCGACCCCGGCGTCACGCTGGACCGCGCGCTCGAGGCGTGCGCGCGACAGGACCAGATCGGCGCGCGCCACCTGTTCACGCGCCTCGCCGAGCGCCACCCGGACCACCCCGAGTCCCACCGCGCCTCCTCGCAGGACCCCTGCGCACCCCACACCAAGAGTACGCCATGATCCCCCTGCTCGACATCGAAGGCACCACCACCCCCATCAGCTTCGTCCACGACACCCTCTTCCCCTACGCGCGCGCCGCGCTCGAGGCCTTCCTCCAACGCAACGCGTCCGACCCCGCCGTGCAGGCAGACCTCACGCTCGTCGCGGAGTTCGCCGCGGAGACCCCCGACGCCCCGAGCGTCGACGCCTCGAACGTCGACGAGGTCGTCCGAAACCTCACGTGGCAGATGGACCGAGACCTCAAGACCACCGGCCTCAAGAGCATCCAGGGGAAGATCTGGCGTGAGGGGTACTCGCGCGGTGAGCTCGTCGCCAGCCTCTACCCCGAGG
The DNA here is from genome assembly GCA_913058025.1 of uncultured Myxococcales bacterium. Classification (GTDB taxonomy): domain Bacteria; phylum Myxococcota_A; class Bradymonadia; order Bradymonadales; family Bradymonadaceae; genus CAJXPN01. The sequence goes on from CAJXPN010000689.1 coordinate 2,400, forward strand.
TCCCCGACGTCTTGCGCGCGCTCCACACCCGCGACACCCCCGCGATGATCTACTCGTCCGGGAGCGTCGCCGCCCAGAAGCTGCTCTTCGGGCACACCTCCGAGGGAGACCTCACGCACCTGCTCGCTGGATACTTCGACACCACGACGGGGCCCAAGAAGGTCGCCCCCAGCTACGCGGCCATCGCCAGCGCGTGCGGCGTCCCCGCCTCGGATCTCTTCTTCGCCACGGACCACCCAGACGAGGCGCGCGCCGCCCGCGACGCGGGCGCGCACGCTGTCCTCCTGAACCGGCCGGGGAACGCCGCGCTGCCTGACGGCCACGGCTTCGAGGTCTGGACCGACCTCGAGGGGCTCCTCTCAGTCTGAGGCACCCTTCTCACCCGAAGGCTCGCCGCCTCCGGTCTCGTCGGGGGCCTTGTCGCCCTCGCCGTCCTTCTTCTCCCCATCCACCTCGTCGCCGGGCTTCGCGCCCTCGGGCTTCGCCTCGGCCGCCGCGGCTGCTTCGGCATCGACCTTGGCAGCGTGGGCGACGAGATCCTCCCGAGAGCCGAGCGCGAGCGAACCCGTGAGGGGCTCCTCGCTCGGGCGAATCGCGTCCAGGCCGGACGCGACCAGACCGGCCACGCTCGACGAGGCCTTCACCGCCACGCCGTTCGCAGACCAGCCCGCGAGCTGGCTCACCGCCGACGCAGGCCAGTGCCCGTACTCGGACGCGCGCTCGGCGGTCAGGCGAGACATCGGCGCGATCAACGCCACGCACCCGACGAGGCCGACGCCGAAGGTCCACCACGACGCGCGACCCTTGCCCGTCCCGAACCTCGCCGCGACCGGCACACCGAACGCGACCACGGCCGCGATCAGCGTGATCAACCAGCCCATGCGGATCCACTGAGACAGGTGCGCGCCGGTCAGCCAGAAGAACAGGAGCGCGGGCGCGAGCAGCGCCGAGATCTTGACGCTCGCCATCGCGAAGCGGAACCCGGGCGAGCGCACCGTCTCCACGGGCGCGGGCCGGGCCTTCTTCTCGGGCGCGTCCTTGCTCGCTTTGGGCGACTCTTCGCGCTCGGGCGGCGCCACGAGCGCGACCTCCGGCTCCGCGGGCGGCGCCTCGGCTTCGGAGCGAGGCGCGCTCTTCTTGGCCTTCTCTTTGGCCTTCTCTTTGGCCTTCTCTTTGGCCTTCTCTTT
>CAJXPN010000690.1 GCA_913058025.1 uncultured Myxococcales bacterium
TCGTCTTCGTCTGGGCGAACGCGAGCGAGGGCGCGGCGGTGAGCATCGCGGCTCCGAGCGCGATGTGGGCGAGGGCTTCGCGTCGGGTCACTCGCTGCGGCTGGTTCTGATCGTCCGAGGACATGGGCTCTCCTGTATGAATCTGTGTTCATGTGTGTCGTGTTCGTGGATGGACGTAGACTGGACCCGACTGATTCACTTCGCAATCGAGAACGCCCCACGATCGAGGCCGCCGATGAGCATCTCCGAGTTCACGTTCGACCGCATGAACATGTCGACGTCGCTGCGTGAGGACTGCATGAAGCTCAGGGCGCTGATCCGTGGGCGCGTGGCGCGCGCGGCCGATCCGATCGCCGAGGCGGACGCCATCGTTCAGGAGCTCGCGGGTCTGGGCCACGAGCCGTTCCCTATGGACCGTTCGGCCACGTGGCGGCTGTGGACCCCCGACTACATGACCCCGAGGATGCGGCGCCCCAGCGGGCTCACGTTGGAGGTCGACGCGTCCGTAGGGGCCGAGATCGTCGTGAAGGTGGGGTTCAGGACGAAGCGCGGGATGGAGGTCGCGCCGGCGTGAGCGCGGGTCGGGGTGTGGTCGCGGGAGGAAGGCATCATGGGCGACGGGCTCAGGATCGAAGAAAGCTCATGCGGCTTAAGAGTCGCTTAATATCCGGGTGCCATGTTGTGGGTGTAGGAGGCCACACCGGGCCTCGATCAATGAACGACCGAGACAAGAGAGGCGCACAGATGAGCACCAACCGCATGAGCCACTTCGCAGCCGCCGCAATCTCCTCGTTGATGTTCGTCGCGATCACGTTGGGGAGCACGGCCTCAGCCCACGCGCAGCGCAAGACGGTCACCAAGGAGGTCACCGTGTCCAAGACCAGGGGCAACCAGAAGGCAGGCAAGAAGACCGTCGTGACGAAGACGAAGACGAAGACGGCCACGAACGAGAAGAAGGCGACGATCAGGAAGACGACCACGACCACGACCGTGAGGAGGTCGACGCCCGGCCGCGTGGTCACGACGCGGCGGCCAGCCGCGAGCCGCCCGCGCTATGAGCGTGTGGTGCTGGGGGGCAAGAGCTACTTCCGACGCGAAGGGCGCTACTACAGGCAGGTCACGCAGCGCGGCCAGGTGAGATACGTCGCGCTCGAGCGCCCGCCCGTGGGGCACCGCGTGTCGCAGCTCCCCCGGGGCTCTGTGCGGGTCGTGCGCGACGGCAAGTCGAGGTGGCGCCATGACGGCGCCTACTACACCCGGGTGAGCATCGGGGGCGGCCGCTTCTCCTTCGAGATCACCTCCTGGTAGGTCGGCGCGCGCGCTCCGCGCGCTCGTCGGCCCCAGGTTGGGCCGACGCAGGCTGATCGGGCCGGGTGATGTATTTGCGGAGCGATCGTTCGGGGATATGCTGCCGAGGTGGGCCCCTGCCCCTTCCGGCGGCGTCGTCGTTCCCACGAACGCGGCGCACACGTAGAATCCTAGCCAGCGGCCCGACGCAGCCAGAGAGAGCACATGAAGCACCCGATGTACGAACACCCGAGCGCCGCGGAGCGCCGAGACCTGCGCGCCGGACAGCGCGCGCAGAGCCGGATGCTGTCGACCGGACCATGGTGCTGGCCCCGAGAGCACGACGACGCCGAGGCGTTCTCGAGCGCGCGCGAGGCCGTGGGTTCGGGGCCTCGCGGGCTCGAGCCCGGCGAGGTCGCGCTGGTGACCGTGGACATGTCTCGTGACGGGTCACGCGGGGAGCTCTGGGCGATGCAGATCAGCCCGTCGACCATGCAGAGTTCGAACGGGGAGTTCGTGGGCGTGGGGCGCGAGTCCTGGCTCGACGCGCAGTGCGCGCTCCCGCGCGCGCTGCCGCTGCTCTGGGGCTCAGTGCGCGCGCGCCACGACCAGCTCGGTCCCGTCCTCAAGATGTACAGCGAGCGCAGCGACGCCGTCGCGCCGCTGGAGACTCGCGCGTGCGGGCTCGCGCTCGGGCTCGCGCTCGCGTCGAGCGTGATCGGCGTGGTCGCGCCTGCGGACGTCATCGCCGCGGCCACGCTCGACGAGCGCGGGTCGCTCGGGCGGGTCGGCGCGCTCGGTGACAGGCTGCGCGTGATCGACGAGCTGGCGCTGTCGGTGCGCCGGGTGGTCGTGGCCTCGGACCAGCGCGACGAGGCGCTCGCGTGCCTGGAACAGCTGGGGATCGAGCGGCTCGAGATCGTCTCGTTCTCCACGCTCTCGGCCGCGCTCGATGGCCTGCTCGAGGACACCAGCCGCGTCATCGACTCGGCCACGCCGGCGCAACGCGAGGAGCTCGTCGACTCGTTCCTGCGGCTCGCGCTGGGCGAGCAGCACGCGTCTCTGGAGTGGGGCAGCGTGGAGCGCGCGGCCGGTCGCGCGCTCTCGAGTTGGGGTGCCCAGCTCTCCGCCGAGCGCCGCCGCGCGCTCGAGTTCACGCGCGCGGTCGCCGCCAGGCATCACTACAAGAGCGGCTCGCTCGAGATCCCGTCCCAGGACTGGCTCCAGTGGTTCCCGCTCCCGCTGCGGCTGCGCGTGCTCGCGCACGCGACCCAGCAGGCCTCGGACACGGGCTCACCCGACCCGGCGGCGCTGCTCGACCTCACCCGGCGCGCCTGCCCCGAGCTCTCCGTGCTCGTCGACGCGTCGCCCCCCGGCGACCCCTCCTCGGCCGAGATCGACACGCGCGCCATCGACGCGTGCTGCGGCCCTCACATGAGGCTGCTGGGCGCGATCGGCAGGATGCAGTACTCGGCGCTGGGGGACCTGCGCGCGGCCATCCACACACAGATCACGGTGTGCGTGGGCTGGCAGCGCTGTTGGGAGTACGACGAGACGCCCTACCCTCTCTCGGCGCTGTTCGCCTACGTGAGCGCGCTCGCGCTCGACCCCGGCCCCGACGCCAGGCACGCCGAGGCGCTCTTCGAGCGCGTCGACGCGCTGTGGACGGAGTCTCAGCGCGGCGGCCGCCGGTGCCGCGAGGACCTCTACGTCCGGCTGGCGCGCGGGCGCGCGCTCGCCACGCTCCTTCGCTTCGACGAGGCCGTCCTCGAGCTAGACCCGCTCATCACGGACCTCGGCCACCAGGGCGAGCAGCTCAGGCTGTCGGCGGCGCGCTGGCGGATGAAGTGCGCGCACAGCACGAGCGGGAACGCCGCGCACGACGCGATCGTGCACAGCGAGGACCCCCGCGCCACGCTCTACCGCGCGCTGCTCGACCTCGACGTCGCGCTCTCTTCGGGAGACTCCGGCGCGGCCGCCCAGGCCGCGGCGCGAGTCCACGGGGAACAGCACGCGCTGTGTGACACGCTGCTGAGCGGCGCGGGCCTGAGCCTGGGCGACGCGGACGCGCCCGCGTTCCTCGCGCGCCGCTACCCGTACTGAGCCGTCCTGAGGGCTCTCGTCGTCCTCGCCCTCCCCTCCCAGGTCGCTGGCTGAGGCGATGGGGTTGAAACGGTTACAACCCTGTCGTCTGTCGTGCGTCGACGATCGCCTCTGGCGGTTCGATGGTGGGAAGCGGGCTGGGGGACCTGTCTCTTATACACATCTCCGAGCCCACGAGACAGGCAGAAATCTCGT
>CAJXPN010000691.1 GCA_913058025.1 uncultured Myxococcales bacterium
GTCGAGCCGGGGACGGGGCTGTGCTCGTGGACCGCGGGGATCGACTGCGACGTCGTCCTGAGCACGCCCGAGGCGCGCTCGTTCTACGTCCCGAACGCGATCCTCGGCTGGGGGTTCTTCTCGGGCGCGATGCTGTGGTGGGTGGGCGGCCGCGCGCTGCTCGACGAGGCCGCGCGCCCCTGGCTCGTGCGCGCGCTCACGTTCTGGCTCGGCGTGGCGACGCTCTTCACGTTCTGGTTCTTCGCGCTGCTCGTGACGCTCCCGGCGATCTGCCCGTTCTGCCCCTGGAACCACCTGTGGACCTGGACCGCGCTGGGCGCGGGCGTCGCGCTCTGGCGCGCCGAGGACGCCGCGCTCGCGCCCCCGCCCGAGCACCGCGGCGCGCTCGCGAGGTGGGCGGCCGTCTGCATCGCGTGGTGCCTGGTCTGGCAGCTCGCCTGGGTCGCCGTCACGCGCGCCGGGTGGCTCGGCGACGGCGGGTCGCCGCCGCTCTTCTGAGCGGTTCTCACTCCGCGCAGTCGTAGACGAACGTCATCTCACTGGGCTGGCTCCCGATCCGGTTCATGTCGTCCGACGCCAGCGTGTAGCCGGTCAATCGAGCCTGATCGTCGTGTGTGTAGGTGATCACGGTCGACCAATCGCCTCCTCCAGCGCGTGCGTGCGTGAGCAGCGCGCGCTCGTCGTACTCGTACGTCGTGCGGATTCCACGCGCGATTAGGCGCTCGGTCGGACGCATGCTGGAGGCCTCGCCGATGGGTGCGTACCACGTGTGCGTTGGCGGGATGTTGGGCTTCGTCTTGGTATCCGGGAGGGATAGAAGGCCTCGCTTCTCGAAGTCACCAATCATCAGGATGTCGATTCCAACGCGTGGTTTGGGCTGGAGCGCAACCTCGACCTTGAGTCTGGGTCCTTTGGGTGGCTTCTCGGTGATGAACGGGATGTGCCCTTCCGCGTCTGAGACGTCTCTGCGCCAGTCCTCAGGATCCACGCTCCACGCTTTGACGATTTTGCCTTGTTCGTCATATCGGTAGCGTTTGATCCCGACCTGAATCACGCGGCCTTGCGCGTTCAGTATCGCGATCCTGAGGGTGATGAGGCGGGCGTCATCGTCGTAGAAGTACTGGGTGATGCTGAGGCGGCGTTTGGGGCCGAGTCGCTCAGTCAGATAGAGCTCACCAGTGGACCGACGATGCGCTCGCCAGCTCTTCCATTCTCCTTCCTCCACGTGCTTGGTCGCGTAGGATAGGTACCTGCCCGCGTCGTCGAACTCGACGGTATGTGTGAGCACCACCGAGCGCGAGCCGTCCTCGGTGTACCTCCCCCGTTCGTGGTGTGAGGTCCTGGCATCGCTCACGAGCGTCGAGAACATGCGCTCGTTCTGGTGGGTGAAGTCGAGGCGACATGGTGTGGCGCTCGACCCCGTATCTTTGGGGTCGTGCCACAGTGTCGAGTGGGACACGAAGGAATCTTCGAGGATGGTTTCGGCGACCTCGGCGCCCTTGGCCGCGTGCTCTCTGCGTCCCTTGGGGAGTGTGTTCTCGTTGCCGACGGCGACAAGGCTGGGGGCATACGGCGTGTCGTCGTCGAACAGCACGAGGCCCTCGCCCCGCCTCTCGAGGTACGTGAGGGAGCCGCGAGACGTGGCGCCGTTCGTGTGTTCGATAAGGAACGGCGCCACGCACTCCACGAACCGTACGTTGCCTGCTACGTCGACACGCTTCTCTGGGGGCGCCGTCGTGTCGTCATTGAGTATGAGGACACAACCTGTAGGGCCGACCTCGAGCACGCGCTCGACGCCGAGTTCGAGGTAGCGATCGATGCGTCCATGGACCGACTCTCGGGAGGAGGGGGCAATGCTCTCCTCGACGCTGTCCACGTCTCCTCGTACGAGCGCGCTGAGGAATGCTCGCGCTCGAGTATCGGATTCTATGGACACTGCCTGCACGTTCGGAGGGGGCATGGAATCGCCCGCGTCGCGAAGCCTCAAGACCAGCGCCAGACCGATTGAGAAGACCACCCCTACGGTGATGCATAGCCCAACGAGCACGCTGATGATGATCTTGAGTGAACCTGAACTCTTCACGCTCTCGCTGTTCATTCCGTCGACCTCTCTTCCCGTGACAGATAGGCGATACGCTCGCCCATCAGAACTCCCCTGACGCCTCTCACTCCGCGCACGTCGGCGTCTCGGTCGGCGGGCAGGCCGCCTCGATCTCGGCCTCATCGTCGGTCCATCCCGACGGGAGGTAGTTGCTCCCGCTGAACCAGCACGTGCCATCCGGCGCGAGCCGCACGGTCTCGGCGCCGCCTGCGACCGCGTCGTCGACGTCGCAGGCGATGGGCTCCGTCGTCGGCCCATAGCAGGAGCCGTCCTCGGAGAGCCGCTGCGCCCTCTGGAGGCCGCACGCAGGCTCGGCCTCACAGTCCGAGAGCGCGACGGTGGCGCAGTCGATCTCCTCGTCCGGCGTCGCGTCGGGGTCCTCGGCGGTCGCCGCGCACGCTGTGGCGAAGGTCAACGCGAGCAGCGTGGTGATGGTCCTTTGCATGGTCGAAACCCTCCTCGTGATCGAGGGAGAAACTCGAACGTGTCCCCCGATCTTGTGTCGTGTCACGCGGTGGCTGGGCGCCTCCGCGTGGTCGAAACGTAGCACGAGAGAGGGCGTGCGGCGAGCGCTGGTGCGGCCCTGCACGTATGCTGTAGGATGGATTGACCACGTGAAAGACACCCGAGGATCCCATGAAGTACGTCCTGTTCGCGCTCCTTCTCACGCTGTCTTCGACGGCCTACGCGCAGCCGATGTTCGAGGATCGTGACGGCTACATCGTCATGGAGATGGAGTCGGTCCCGCTGGACTCCGCGAGCGAGTGGGTCGAGCAGTCCGAGCTCGCCGACGCCCGCGGCAGCTACTACACGTTCAACGGGAACGGCATCTGCAACGGCCCTGCGAACAGCCCGATCAGGTACCCGTTCCGCGTCAACGCCGGCGACGTGTACGAGCTGCGCCTGCGCGGCGCCAAGCGCCACCACTGCGTGCTCGGTCAGCCCCACGGGGACCTGAACCGGTGCGAGGAGGACGACCGCACCTGCGACAGCCTCTCGTTCGCCGAGGGCGACGTCTGCGGCGCCGCCGACCAGTGCATCCGCACCGACATCTCGAACGACGCGTTCGTCTACATCGAGGACGCCTCGGGCGGTTATGTGGAGTTCGTGGGGCAGCCGGGCGGCTCGGTCGGTGACCCGATCAAGCTCTTCGGCGGCGGGAACGACGTCTGGGGCTGGACCGGCAAGCGCGCGCTCGACACCGGCGGCAGCAAGTACGACGCGAGGTGGGACCTGGCCGCGGGTGAGTACACGCTCGTGATCCAGGGGCGCTCGCAGCAGTTCCGCATCGACCGGATGGTGCTCTTCGACGACCAGGGGAGCACGCGCGGCGCGGACGCGCTCGACGAGACCTCCGTGGAGCCCGTGGTCACCGAGGACGTGGGCTCGGGCGGAGCCGACGCGGGCGAGGACGCGGGGGCTGGTGGCATGGACGCGGGCGTCGCGGACGCCGGAGGCTGTCTCTTATACACATCTGACGCTG
>CAJXPN010000692.1 GCA_913058025.1 uncultured Myxococcales bacterium
ACGAGATTTCTGCCTGTCTCGTGGGCTCGGAGATGTGTATAAGAGACAGGCTGGAGCATGGCCGTGAGCTCCGGATCGGCCACCGAGAGCACGTACTCCTCGAGCAGGGGGGTGAACAGGAGCTTCGTCCTGTCCAGGGGGCCGCTGGTCCTTGTGTCTGGCGGCGCGTCGTGCTCCATGCCCTGGACGTGGATCACCAGCCTCTCCAGGAACATATCGCCGTGCTCATCCTTCGCGGCGAAGACCTCCACCCTGACGTCGCGCCCCGCGAACGTGCCGACGTGGCCGCCCTCTGCAGGGCGACACTCGAGCTCGAACTCTTCATGGAAGAGCCTCGTGAGGAGATCGAAGGGCGTCTCCTTCACGACCATGATGAACAAGAGCACGGACGAGAGCACGAACACCACGATTATGACGAACATGAAGAGGACGTCAGAATTGACGAGTCCCATCGATAGAGAGGAGAGCAGGGTGGGCATGGCGTCACGTCGCGTTGACTGTCTGCGCCGACGTCCGGCGCGTGGGAACCTTCTCGCGATGGTCGCATGTTGCGTGGCAGGGCGTCGAGTGACGACTCGATAACGGCGCAGGCCCGGCGGCTCCCCTCGAGAGGGTGAGCCGCCGGGCCTGCTTTGGCGACGCGCTTTCTTGAGGTCCTGCGGCTCAGTTCTCGACGGTGAACGAGAGCTTGAAGGACTCGAGCGCGCCGGTGTCCTGGGCGTAGGTGTCCTGGACGACCAGCTCCCAGTCGCCCGAGAGCTCGGTGCCGTTGAACACCTCGAGGGCCTGGTTCTCGAGGACGATGTCGTCCTCCCACCCCTGCTCGGCGGTGCGGCCGTTGTAGACCTCGGCGGAGATGCCGCCGTGCTTGAGCTCGACGATGACGTCGCCGCGGTAGGTGTGCTCGATGTTCAGGCTGATCGACGCCGAGGTGATCGTGCCCTCGTCGGAGATCTTGATCGAGGAGCTGACGCCGTCGACGTCGTTGTCGGGGATCTCGACGCGCTCGGCGCTGATGTAGTTGTGGTCCTCGGAGGTCGGCGTCGCCGGCCCGAGCACGTCCTCACGGCCCTCGCGGATGATGTCGCGGATGGTCTCGATGTCCAGGTGCGGGTTGCCGCCGCGAGACGCGGTGCCGGTCCACACGAAGTCGGGGTGTCCCATGATCGAGGAGCCGACCCACTCGCCGCCGATGATCTCACCGGCGTCGTCGAGCTCGAGGATGTAGTGGTAGTGATCGGAGCGGGTGTAGTCGTCGATCGACGTGTCCGTGCGGTACGTCGTCGGGTGCTGCTCGGTGATCCACTTCGAGCTCATCTTCACCTCGATGAAGCGGGTCGCCTCATCGTTATAGGCGTACTCGAGCGGCACGAGGTTCTTCTCCTTGGCGTACTCCACGAGGCTACCGAACGCCGACTCGCCGAGGCGGTTGACGTCGGTGACCTGCGTCATGTTCGAGAACTCGCGGTCGTCGCGCGTGCCGGCCTTACCGTCCTCGCCGTTGCGGAACTCGATGATGCCGCGGGCGGCGTCGGAGCGGAGGCCGACCTCGTCGTCGAGCACCGTGAACGTCGCGCCGTTGACCAGGTTGAGCACGCCCTGGGCGGTGCGGCTGCCGTCGTAGACGCCGAAGACGGGCTCGCCCTCGCCGCCCTCGTCCTCGCGCACGTTGAGCAGCTCGTGGGCCCTCTCCAGCGAGATCTCCTCCTGGCGCGTGATGTCGTAGCCGAAGAGCGGCTGGTTCCAGACCTCGAAGTCGAACACGCGCTCGATGACCATGCCCTTGCCGGCCAGGCCGATCATGTTCGTCACGAGGACATGCCACGCGCCCGGGTTCAGGTCGCGGCACTCCGAGTTCGAGATGCGACCGGTCTCGTCGCGCTCGATCTCCTTGTCGTTGCAGCGGCCTCCGACCATGTGCGCCGACGCCTTGTCCCACTGCTGGATGATGAGCGCCTTCTGGTCGCTGACGGTGAACTCGACGCCATCGCGCACGACCGTCCCCAGCGGCTCCGGCTCCATGATCGCGGCGGGCGCCCAGGCGTGGCAGATGCCCCACCAGGTGCCGATGTTCTCGTACTGAGACTCGGCGTTGTTGCCCGCGCCGCTGCACTCGTCTGCGTCGTCGACGCCGTCGCGGTCGCCGTCGATCCCGTCGACGAGGCGGCCGATGCCCTTGTTCTGCGTCGTCCACGTCGCCGCCGGGCCGATGCCTTGGTAGTACGCCGCGTCGAACTCACACGTGCTGGTGTTCAGCGGCTTGAGGTCCATGAACCCCTCGGCCGGCACCCAGCCGTTGAATGCCTTGTCGTACTTCTCGGCCGGGCTGAGCTCGCTCTGGCCCTGCCAGCGGTCGTTGATGCCGTCCTTGTAGTAGGGCCAGTAGTTCGCCGACCACGGGGTGTTCTTGGTCGCCGCGCTCCTGGGCAGGTTCTCGATGTTGTAGTCGAGGTCCATGCGGAAGAGCTTCGGGTCGTTCCTGAAGTTCCACGCGTCCGCCTTGCCGTCGGCGATGCTCTTCTGCTCGCCATCGGGCGTCTGGTCTCCGTCGACGGTGCCCACGGCCTCGCCGCAACCTCCGAACAACGCCATCGCGACCAACACACCCAGGCTCTTCTCAATCGTTCTCATCGGGGCTACCTCATATCTGTCGACCCTTCGGCTGTTCCGAAGGATCGCTCGTTTTTATCTCGTATGTTCAGACGATTACCACCAAAGCACTCATCGTGCCAGGTGTTTGGATCGTTGATGTATGCGGGCTTGGGTCTCGTGTGGCCACTCGAGTAGCCGGCAGGTCACCCCTCCGCGCCGCCGCGGGTGGCTGATCGTGTTGCCAGTTGCGCCGGCGCGCGTTCGTCGGCAGGGTTCGCCCCGTACCTCCTCACGCTCAGGTGAACCGATGCGACGACGCCTCCTCTACGAACTGGAGCGGTTCCTGCTCCGAGGTCCGCTCCAACAGCTGTTGCTGATCGCGGCGATGATCGTGGGCATCGCGGTGACTGGCGGGTTGCTGGGAATGCTCGCGGATCCTGCGTTACGAACGACCCCCGGCGCTGCCGTCTGGTGGTCGTTCCTGCGTTTGACCGATCCTGGCTACCTGGGCAACGACGAGGGCGCCTTCAAGCGCGTGGTCGCCACAGTGCTCACCGTCTTCGGGCTCGCGATCTTCGTGGGTCTGTTGATCGCGATCATGACGCAGTGGTTCCGCCAGACACTCGAGCGTTACCAACGCGGCTTCACGCCGGTGTCGATGAGCGGCCACGTCGTCGTCCTCGGGTTGACCGACCGCACCGTGAGCATCCTGCGCGAGATCGTGCGCTCGGAGCACCGCGTGAGGTGGATGCTCACGCGCCTGCACCGCGAGCGCCTCCAGATCGTCATCCTCGCGCGCCGCGTCGACGCCGAGATCACGCGTCAGCTGCGCGAAGACCTCGAGGACCTCTGGGGCATTCACGAGATCGTGCTGCGCAGCGGAGAGCCCTGGGAGCCCGAGGACCTCGGGCGAACCGACTTCTTGCGCGCGTCCGTTGTGATCCTGTCTCTTATACACATCTCCGAGCCCACGAGACAGGCAGAAATCTCG
>CAJXPN010000693.1 GCA_913058025.1 uncultured Myxococcales bacterium
AGATCGTCGGCAGCGTCAGATGTGTATAAGAGACAGGATCTTCGACGAGGTCACGGGGTCGAGGCCAGCGGTGGGGTCGTCGTAGAAGATGATCGGGGGCTGGCGGATGACGGCGCGGGCGAAGCTCACGCGCTTCTTCATGCCGCCGGAGAGCTCGTTGGAGTACTGGTGCCCGATCGTGGGCAGGCCGATCTTGGAGAGCATCGACGTGACGCGCTCGGCGATGACATCCTCGGCGAGCTTGCCCTCCTGCCTCAACGGAAAGGCGATGTTGTCGGAGACGTTGAGGAAGTCGAAGAGCGCGTAGTTCTGGAAGAGCATGCCGATGCGGAAGCGCAGGTCGGCGAGCTCGGTGGGCGAGAGCGTGTGGGGGTCGACGCCGTCGATGAGGACGCGGCCGTCGTCGGGGTCGACGAGGCCGCAGATGATCTTCATGATCAGCGTCTTGCCCGCGCCGCCCGGGCCGATGAGGCCGAGGTTGGTGCCCTCCTCGATGACGAACGAGACGTCGTCGAGGACCTTGCGGCCCAGATAGTACTTGGTGATCGACTCGACCTGAATCACAGCGGGACCTCCTCACCATCGATCATGCGCTGCGCGCGCGGGGCGAAGCGTGACTCGGGGAAGCGCTCGATGAGCTCGCGCGCGGCGCCCTTCCAGTCGCCGCCGCCGCGACGTAGCGCGTGGACGCGCCACCACGCGGCGTCGTCTTGTTCGAGGTTGTCCTCGAACTCGTCGACGTAGGCTGCGAACTCCTGGGCGGCGCGATCGTAGTCTTCGAGGCGCTCGAAGTAGATGCGGCCGCGGGAGAAGCGGGCGTCGTCGACCCACTCGGAGTCGTAGGAGCCGATCCACCAGGACTCCTCTCGGGCGTCGAGCAGGCGCTGGTAGTAACCGAGCGCGTCCTGCCAGCGCTCTTGCTCGACGCGCACCTGCGCGGCGTACCAGAGCGCGTCGTCGTAGAGCGGCCCGACGGGGTCGAGTTCGTAGAGCCGATCGAAGACCGCGACGGCGTCGTCGGGGCGATCCATCTCCTCGGCGTAGAGGCGCCCGAGCCGGTAGAGGAGGAAGTCCCCGAGCTCGGTGTCGGCTAGCGCGGTGGCCATCGACTCGAGCTCACGCGCGAGCGCCGGGAGGTTCTCCGCGGTGCGGTGGTAGCGCTCGACGTCGTCGACGCAGTGCTCGGCGGGGAGGTAGTCGGGGTAGCGCGCGATGAGCGCGCGGCACAGCTCGAGGGCTGCGTCGAAGTCCCCGTCTGCCTCGAACGTGAGCTCGACCTCGCGGTACATGGCGTGCGCGCCGTGTAGGTCTGCGGGATCGGCGGCGTAGAGCGCGCGGTAGGCCGAGCGCGCCTCGTCGACGCGGCCGCGGTCTTCGGCGAGGCGCGCCAGGCGCAGCATCGCGAGGCGCCGGGTCTCGTCGTCGGGGGCGTGCTTCAGGAGCTGGACGTAGTGCCCTTCGGCGTCGTCGAGCCTCCCCTCGTCGTGGGCGCGAGCGGCCTGGATGTAGCGCTCGTTCCAGTCGTGGATGAACGCACGGCCGGTGCACGCGGTCAGGGCGACGCAGGCCAGCACAGCGCATGTCAGGCGGATGCTCATGGGGTCGGGTCGCCTTCGAGGTGAGCCTTGGGTTCGGCGCGTCACGTTAGCACACGTGGGGGTGGGTCGCGAGCGCTTGAAAACCAGCCGTATTCCATAAACTTACCAGTCGACACGGACTTACTGGACTTTCTTGAATACTTTTCCATGGAGCCACGTTCAATCAAGAGAGGTCGAGACGCCTGTGAAGCACGATCAATGGAGATGGACCGATGGGCATGTGGAACCGACTGACGACGCTGATGCGTTCGAACCTGAACAGCGTCGTGGCGACCTCGGAGGACCCCGAGCGCGTGCTCGGACAGCTCATCCTGGACATGCAGGACCAGATGACGGCCGCCAAGCGCGAGGTCGCCACGGTGATCGCGCAGGAGCGTCAGCTCAAGAGCCGCCTGGGAAAAGAGAAGCGGAACGCGCAGGAGTGGGAGAAGAAGGCGATGATGGCCATCCGCGCCGACCGCGACGATCTCGCCAAGGAGGCCCTACGCCGCAAGTCCGAGCACGACGCGCTCGCCGAGGGTTATCAGGAGCAGTGGGAGGCCCAGAAGGCCGCATCCGACACGCTCAAAGAGTCGCTCCGCAAGCTCGACTTCAAGGTCGGTGAGGCGCATCGGCGCAGGCAGAGCCTCGTGGCCAGGAAGCGCCACGTCGAGGCACAGCGCACGATGCAGAAGACCATGTCGAGCATGTCCAAGAACGACCCGATGGCTCGCTTCGACGCCCTCGAGCGCCGCATCGACGAGGAAGAGGTGAGGCTCCAGGCCTCCATCGAGGTCGACCAGGTCACCTCCGGCCCCGACCTCGACGCGCGCTTCGCCGCCATCACGCGCGACGCTGGCGCGAGCGACGCCCTCGCCGCGCTCAAGGCCAAGATGAACACCCAGGCCAAGGGCGTGCACGTGTCGTTCGAGGACGAGGACGAAGACGAGGTCAAGCGCGAGCACGCGGTACACGTGGGCGCCTGACCACGCTGCGGCGTCTACTGAAAGTAGTGGAAGGAAGTCTCGAGGATCCAAGCAGATAGATAGCGCGCGAGTGACCCCCTCACGCTCGACACTCCGCAAGGCACACCAATCAGGTCAGCCGACGCCGAACGCGCGCGCCGAACGCTAGCACGCCGAACGCCAGCGCCACGTGTAATGGCCCACCGGGCGCGCCGGTGTCCACCGACGCGCACCCGCCCGCGGCTGGTTTCGGCGGCGTCGTCACTGGCGCCTGTTTTACAGGCTCGTCATCGGCTGCAGGAGCGTCGACAGACGGAGCGACTTCGCCTTCATCCGAAGTGGCGACGACGGCCTCGACGTCGGGGCCGCCTTCTACTCCGACGTCTGCTGGCGGGACTCCACCATCAGGTGATTCCTCCGAGGGCTCTTCGATGGCAGGAGCCTCGGGCTCGGGCGCAGACTCAGGAACCGACGACTTCAGGGGCCTGATGCCCGCCCACGCGTTCAGGTCGGTCGGGGCTGCGTTCATGGCGATGAAGGTCTGGCGACACATGCTGGAGGTGATGCCGTCGAGGGTCGGGGTGAAGAACATGTACGTCTTACCGACCTCGTGGGGCACCGGGCCGCTGCACGAGTTGCGTCGTCCTCTCTCGAGGGTCGCGACCTTTCGCTTGCCAGCGTCACCCTTGAACACCTCGTCGATGGTGATCGTGATGGGGTCTCCCCTCGTCGCGCCGATCTTCTGGACCGTCCCAAAGAACACGTGGCGCGAGCGCTCGACGAGCTGGGCGCGTGTCAGCGACGGTCGAGCACACTTGCAGGCCAACGCCTGAGACGCAGGCGTGGAGACGAGCAGGACGACGGACGCGGCGAGGATGTGTTTCGTGAGGAACATGTCTTCATGCCCTGGGGGGAGCGGTGGAGTTTCGAGCGCGGCGACTTCACGGCCCCAGTCAGCGCAGCCTTCTCCTGACGCCCACGCCGAGCAGGAGCTGTCTCTTATACACATCTCCGAGCCCACGAGACAGGCAGAAATCT
>CAJXPN010000694.1 GCA_913058025.1 uncultured Myxococcales bacterium
TACGAGATTTCTGCCTGTCTCGTGGGCTCGGAGATGTGTATAAGAGACAGTACAGGTACCCCGAGCACTGGCTGCGGTGTGCTCGCGCAGCGGGAGCTGGGGCTTGGCTTCGTGCCCGCGCTCGACGTGCGCAACCAGTGCTCGGGGTACCTGTACGCGCTGAGCGTGGCCGACGCGTGGATCCGCGCCGACGTGTACGAGCGCGTGCTCGTCATCGGCGCCGAGATCCACTCGGCGGGGCTCGACGTCTCGGAGCAGGGCAGGGGGATCGCGGTGCTCTTCGGGGACGGCGCGGGCGCGGTGTGCCTGGAGCGCGGCGAGGGCGCGGCGGGGGTGGTCGACGTGCGGCTCGGGTCGGACGGGTCGGGCGCCGAGCAGCTCTGGTGTGAGCGGCCGGGCTCGCGCGGCGGCTCGCACATCACGCGCGAGGACCTGCGCGACGGGCGCCACTACCCGAGCATGAACGGGCGCGCGGTCTTCCGGCGCGCGATCGAGACGCTCGAGCGCGAGCTTCGCGCGATGTTGGAGACACACGGGATCGACCCCGCCGACGAGCGCCTCGTGTTCGTGCCCCACCAGGCCAACCGCCGGATCAACGAGCACCTCGCGCGCGCGCTCGGCGTGCCGCCCGAGCACGTCGTCCACACGATCACGGACTACGGCAACACGACCGCGGCGAGCATCCCCATGGCCCTGGACGTGGCGCGGCGCACGGGGCGCGCTGGCGAGGGCTCGCTCGTCGTGCACGCCGCGTTCGGCTCCGGCTACACGTGGGGCGTGGCCGTCGTGGAGATGTGAGGCGCCGGGCTCGAGGTCGGCGCTTGCGCCCGTCAGACCATGTCGGCGTGCTCGATCAGGAGCATCCCGAAGAACCACTCCCACTTGCGCTGCCGCGCGGGCTCGCGCGGGGCGCTCAGTTCGTGCAGTCGCAGACGAGCTCGTTGAGGCTCACCGTTGCCGCGCCGCCGCACTCCTGCTGGATCTCCGCGGCGGACGGGGGCGCGGGGACCGTGCCGCAGTCGAGCACGCTCACGAAGCCGCAGGCGCTGTCCGGGTCCGTATAGGCCACGCACCCCTTCGCGACGTTACCCAGTTCGGCATCACCGCACGGGAACCCCTCGATGGAGTCGTCGCAGCGCAGCCCCTGCGCACCGCAGATCGAATCGCAGGAGTCCGCGGTCGCGAGCTCCAGGACCAGGTAGAAGCAGTTCGCGTCGAAGCAGCCCTGGTCGACCACGTCGTTCGAGCCCCCCGACACGTTGTCCGAGCACGCGTTCCCGCAGGTGCCGCAGTTTTCGGGGTCATCCGAGAAGAGGTCCAGGTCGACGCACTCTCCGCCACAGAGCTCGCCGCCGCCGGGGCACGTGAAGGATCCGTCGACGCAGTCGAACTCGTCGCTGCCCTCGGAGTTGCCGCAGGAGCCGCAGTTGTTGCTGTCGGTCTGGAGGTCGGCGCACGAGCCGGAGCAGATGGCGTCGTCGGGAGCGTCGCACTCGAGCCTGATATTGAGGTCTCGGGAGCTGCTCGACCCCTGCTGATCGAAGAAGGTCGCGCGCAACGCGCGCGAGGTGGCGCCGGCGGGGGCCTCGATCTCCTCGAGCGTGCGCAGCTGCTGCCACGTCAGATCGAAGGTGTATGAGCCGCCGGTCCCCGCGAACGAGCCGTAGCTGGACTGGCCGTTGGCGTCGAAGAGCTGGCCGCCGAGCAGGTCGGCGGCGCCGTCGGGGTCGGTGATCACGGCAGAGATCACGAGCGTGTCGTCGGGCCCCATCGTGTTGATGTTCGTCGTCAGGCTCACGATCTGGGGCGCGCCCTCGCCCGAGCTCTGGTCGCAGGTGCCCGCGCTCGAGCAGGCTCCGTCGCACGCGCCGCAGGAGGCGCCGCACACGGGATCTACACCGCAGGTGCGTCCCGCGCAGTCGGGGACGCAACCGCCGAGGTCGGGGGATGTCGAGGCGTCCGAGCCTCCAGCGTCTTCGTCGATGATGACGCCGCCGCCGCCGCCGTTGCCCTGAGGCAGGCACGCCGAGGTCAGGAGGAGGGCGCCTGCGAGGGCGAGCGCACGGATGAGCAGAGTGCGATGTGTCATGAGCGTTCTCATCATGTGTCGTGGTGTAGACACATAGATGTGGCCCAACGAGGTGTGCGAGTCAAACCCACGCGACGTTCGAGCGGGTGCTCAGGGGTGGCGCGAGAGGAAGTCCTTCACGAGCCGGATGCACAGGTCGGAGGCGTCCTCGAGCACGAAGTGCGAGGCGTCCTGGACGGGGTGTGACTCGATGTCGGGCCAGATGTGTTCGAAGGCGCGCCTGAACTCGGGGGAGAAGCAGAAGTCGCGCTCGCCCCAGACCAGCATCTTCGGGAGGTGCGCGAGCGTGGGGAGCCCCTCCTCGACCTGGTAGAGGGTCTCGTAGGAGGGGTGCGCCGGGGTCATGGGGATGTCCTCGACGAAGCGCTGGATGGCTATTCGATCACGCCAGGAGCCGTAGGGCGCGAGGTATCCGCGGCGGACGTCTGCGGGGAAGGGGCGCGCGGCGGCGCGCAGCTGCGCGACGAGGGCGAAGCCGTTCAGGCCGCGCACGATCGCCGGGCCGATGATGGGCACGCGGCACAGGTCGATCGAGGGGGGCATGAGGTCGGAGCGGAACGCGCCCGTGTTGAACAGGACGATGCGCTTGATGCGGTCGGGGTGCCTGCCGGCGAATCCCAGGCCGATGGCGCCGCCCCAGTCGTGGACGACGAGCGTGATGTCGCGCAGGTCGAGGTCGAGGACGAGCGACTCGAGGTCGTCGATCCTGGACTCGAGCGTGTACGGGTAGCCGGTCTGGGGCTTGTCGGAGAGGCCGCAGCCGATGTGGTCGGGGACGACGCAGCGGCGCTCGCCGCGAAGCGCGAGCACGAGCTTGCGGTAGTAGAACGACCAGGTCGGGTTCCCGTGGACCATGAGCACGGGCTCGGCGTCGCGGGGGCCCTCGTCGAGGTAGTGCATCAGGAACGGGCCGCGCCGGTGGTGGTGGGGCTCGAACGGGTAGGACGCTGCCCAGCGGGGAGAGTTGCGGGCGAGGCCGGCGGACTGATCGTGGCGTGCGGGTGTCGTGTTCACCACTCGACCTCCATCATGGCGCAGTTTAGGCCCGAGCCGATCCCCATGAGCGCGACGCGGTCGCCGGTCTCGAGGCGTCCAGCTTCGCTGGAGCGCGCGAGCGTGAAGGGGATGGCCGCGGGGCCGATGTTTCCGTACTCGGCGTAGGTCACGTGCGCGAGGTTCTTGTCCAGGCCGAACGCGTTGAGCAGGGTGCGCATGTGGATCGAACCGACCTGGTGCATGATGATCTCGTCGATGTTGTCGGGGCGCCAGCCGAGCTCCTGCTGGGCGTGGCCCCAGGTCTCTGTGGCGAGCGCGACGCCGGCCTTGAGGAGCTGCCCGGCGTCGGTGACCATCTGCGTGGCGTCGCCCCGGCACAGCTTGTTGTGCTGGGTCGCCGCGAGCGCGACGCCGCCGCGGAAGCGGTGGGTCGTGGTGGCGACGTCGTCGCGGCACATGACCATGGCCGCGGCGCCCGAGCCGAGCGTGAG
>CAJXPN010000695.1 GCA_913058025.1 uncultured Myxococcales bacterium
ACGTTACCCAGTTCCCCAGCGGGGAACGCCAAGCCCGAAGGGCGCCGGCGGGGAGGGCAGCCGCCCTGCCCCCCACCCGCCGTCAAAGACACGCACACCACACCGCAAGAACAGCCACCATGCCCGGAGCCCTCCGCGCGCAGCGCGGGGGGCGCCAAGCTCGCTGCGCGGCGGCGTGGGTCACTGCCCCGCACCACACTCGCCATCTCGGACGCGCCCAAACAGCCTCGCACCACACGAGATGCCGACACGAGACGCTCACGTTGTCGCGTTCCTTCAAGCCTCGTCCAGACAGCCCGTGCTAGATCCACACGAGACACACGAGAGGAGCGCGCATGCAGGCCACGGGAACGTTCGAGGTGAAGATGACGGGCGAGCCGCCGTACGAAGAGGTCGAGGGCGTGACGACGTCACGCGCGGCGTTCGAGAAGACGTTCGCGGGGGCGCTGAGCGCCACGAGCACCGTCGAGATGCTCGCGCAGCGTGGCCCGAACCCGACGCAGGCGACGTACGTGGCGCTCGAGCGGATCGCGGGCGCGCTGGAGGGCCGCGAGGGCACGTTCGTCGTGGCGCACGTGGGCGTGATGGATGGGACGAGCCAACGGCTCGAGCTCACGATCGCGCCCGGCTCGGGCACGGGGGAGCTCCGCGGGATCGCCGGATCGATGACGATCGAGATCGTCGAGGGCGCCCACACCTACGCGGTCGACTACACGATCGAGGAGTGAGCGCGCCGGCTCACTCGCCGAACCTAGAGACGGCGTAGGCCAGCTCGAGGCGGACTCCGTCAGCATCCGGGGTCGTGAAGCTCGAGAGGTGGTCGCGCATGATCGCCTCGACCCTGGCGCGGAGCCCGGCGTCCTCGAACGACTCGAACGCGGCGGCCCACGGGCCGGAGTACCGCACGAGCTGGGCGATGAGGTCGTCGACCGAGGCGAACGGGACCTCGACCGCGGCGCGCTCGAAGTGGGATGGCGCCAGCGTGAGCGGCGCGAGGACCTCGGTCAGCGAATCGAGCGCGCCGAAGCGGAGGCGATCGGGCGCGTCGGCGAGCGCGGGGATGAGCTCGAGGAGGGCCTGAGGAGGGCCGCCGAACGCGCCGCCCCTGGCCCACGCGGAGAGCGTGACCGTCCCACCAGCCGTGAGTGCGCCGAGGAGCTGGCCGCAGGTCCCGGTCGGGTCGTCGGCGAAGATCACGCCGAACGCCGAGCTCACGACGTCGAAGTCGGCGTACGCAGAGAGGTCGTCGAAGGAGCCGAGGCGCCAGTCGACCTCGACGCCCGCGTCCGCGGCGCGCGCCCTCGCCACGTCGAGCATCCTCGGGGTGATGTCCACGGCCACGACCGAGGCGCCCCGGCGCGCCGCCTCGATGGCGACCGCGCCCGTGCCGCACGCGACGTCGAGCACGCGCGCGCCGTCGAGTTCGAGCCCCCCGAGGCATGCTCTGGACGCGTCGGCGAACCAGTCGCCCACGATCCCGTAGTCCCCACGCTCCCAAACGCTCTCCCCTGAACCCTCACCCATCGCTACACTCCTTCACGAGTCGACGCCCTCGACCAGACGCGGCGCCAATACGACCAGCCGGCGACCTCGTATACCACCACACCATGCCCCCAGGACCCACCGATATGGACGACACGACGCTCTTCTGGCAGCTCGCCGAGGCCCTCTACGCCGAGGACGGCCGCGTGTCCGAGGGCACGATGATGGGAGGGAGGTGCCTGCGCGTGGGCGGCGAGTTCCTGGCGCTGGCGGGGTTCAAGGAGGGAGGGCTCGTGCTCAAGCTGCCGAAGGCGAGGGTCGCCCAGGTCATCGCCGAGGGCGTGGGCGAGCCGTTCGCGCCAGCGGGCAAGGTCTTCAAGGAGTGGGTGCGCGTGCCCGTGCCCGACGAGGACGTCTGGCTCGGGTTGTTGCGAGAGGGCATCGAGTTCGCTGTGAAGTGAGGCGCGTTCAGCGCGCCTCGAGCCACGCGACGAGGTCGGCGGGCAGCGTGAACACGCCGTCGGCGCCCGGCTCGAACGCGAACGTCTCCACGACGGCGTCGGCGGAGAGCGGCCCGTACACGTGCGGGAACTCCATGCCGGACTCGTAGCAGTCCTCGTAGACGAGCGGCGCGGTCAGCCGCGCGGCCTCGATGACGAGGAGCAGCAGGCCAGTCTGGCCAGCGAACATGGCGTTCGCGGGGAGGAGCACCTGGTCGGGGTCGGAGCAGTGGACGAAGCCCTCGGTGGCCAGCGACGCGGGCTCGAGGTCTCCCGTCGTCGCGCTCCAGTCCTCGCGCGGGGCGATGTGGAGGATGAACGGCGCGCCGCTCAAAGCTCACACCGGTAGCAGAGCGCGGGGGGGATGTTGAGCCAGACGGGCTCGGTGAGCTCGACCTTGGAGAAGCGGGCCTCGAGGCGCTCGCGGAACGCCTTGCCGCCGGGGAGGTTGAGCCCGTGGAGGTAGGCGAACGTGGTGAAGATGCCGCCGGGGGTCATCATCTCGATCATCGCGTCGAGGATCGTCTCCTGGAGCTCGTCGGGGAAGTTCGCCCAGGGGAGGCTGCTGATCACGCAGTCGACGCCGTCGACGCCCTCGCGCTCGCACAGCTCGGAGATGTTGGCGACCGAGTCGTTGTAGACGGTGACGCTGGGGAAGCGCCGGTTGACGAAGCGGGCCAGCTCGGAGTTGAGCTCGACGGCGAAGAAGCACGCGTCGGGGTGTATGCGCTCGGCGATGACTCCGGTGAAGCTGCCCGTCCCGGGCCCGAACTCCACGACGACGCGCGCCCGCTCGATGGGCACCTGCTCCACGATCTGTCTGGCCAGCCAGCGCGAGCTCGGCGCGATGGCGCCGGTCGAGCCCGGCGACATCACGAGCGCGCGAAGAAAGTACGTCGTGTTCCTGATTTTCTGTCGCATGGGGCTCGTCGGGCGAAAACAGATTCGAAGGCGCGGCCGCGGTGCCTCACACCAGGCGCAACGACAGACATAGCGTCAACATCCAGACAACTCATTCCCGAACTGATGTAGCACGGAGGGGGCGGCTCGGCGAGCGTGAGGCGCCTACCAGGCGCACCAAACGAAGAAGGGCGCGCGCCCAGCGTGTGGATCGCTCGCCCTTCTTCGTTTGAATCGACCGTGCGCTCAGGCCTTGGTGGCCTCGGCGCTCTTGGCCTCCGACTTCTTCGTGTCGGCCTTCTTCGTCTTGGCCTTCTTGGTGGTCTTCTTGGCCTTGGTCTCGGTCGTCTCCGAGGTCGACGCCGCGACCTCGGGCGCGTCGTCGTTGTCGGCCGAGGCGTGCTCACCGCACGCGAACGCGGGCACGGCGGAGAGCATGAACGCGGCGGCGACGAGCAACGAGATGGACTTCTTCATCACTAAACCTCTTGGGTGTGGGCGCCATGTCTGGCGTGATGGGGCGAACCGAATATAGCGGCTCGTGGCGGTGATGTCAGGAGCCTTCGGTGTGATGAAGTGTGTCCAGAGCGCAGGCCTCGGCGCGGCGCACGGACTCGGGCGTGGCCTCCTGACGCGCGGGGAGCATCCGGGTGGGGCGGAGCTGTCTCTTATACACATCTCCGAGCCCACGA
>CAJXPN010000696.1 GCA_913058025.1 uncultured Myxococcales bacterium
CGTCGCGCAGCTCCACGAGCGCGCGTCGGGCAACCCGATGTTCCTGAAGGAGATCCTGCGCGCGCTCATCCGCCGCGGCGGGCCACAGGCGCTCACCGAGGCCGGCATCGCGTCGACCGACATCCCGCTCGACCTCCACGAGCTGCTCGCCCAGCGCGTCGACGAGCTCGGTGAGAACCTGCGCAACCTTCTCGCGATCGCCTCGGTCCTGGGCGCGAGCTTCCTCGAGGAGTTCTTCTACCAGATCACGCCGGCGCACCTCGGGCCTCAGCTCGGCCTAAAGAACCTCGTGGCGCTGTCGATGCTCGAGGCCAAGCAGGACATGTTCGGCCGCATCCAGGTCGGGTTCAACCCGCGGGCGCTGCGATCGGTCGTCTACGACCGCATCCCCAAGTCGGCCAAGCGGGACATCCACGCGTCGGTCATCGAGTTCCTCGAGACCGCCCCCCAGCACGCCGCCGTCGACGAGATCGACCTGCCGCTCATGCTCGCGTTCCATTACCGCAGCGTGGATGGCTACCAGGGCGCGGCGCACTACCTGACGCGCGCCGGGTCGATGTTCCTGGACATGTACGACTACGCGGGGGCGATCGCGCACCTCGAGGAGGCGCTCGAGCTGCTCAAGGGGCGCGTAGCGCCCCACGACGACTCGACCATCGGGACCACGGTCAAGCTGCTCACGGCGTTGCGCGAGTCCGGCCGGATCGAGGAGGCGCAGGGGTACATCGAGAGGTTGCCCGAGATCGTCGAGATCTCGCCCGGCTTCCACGCCGACCTCCAGCTCGAGGTCGGCCTCGTGGGGATGGAGGGAGGCTCCATCGAGCGCTCCACGTTCGCGCTCCACCAGGTCGTCGAGCTCGCGCGCCAGTCACGAAACATCAAGCTCGAGGTCAAGGGGTTGCTCGCGCTCGCGCAGCTCTTCGAGAAGGAGAACCAGCTCCAGCGCGCGATCAACCTGCTCGTCGAGGTCTCCCAGAAGGTCGAGCAGATCGGCGACCTCGACCTGTCCGACCCGGACGACCGCCGCCTCTACTGGACCGCGTACAACCAGCTCGGCACGCTGGCGCTGCGCCAGAAGGACATCCAGAACGCCCAGCAGTACCTCCAGGCCGCGGCGCAGCGCGCCCAGCAGATCCAGGACCACCGCGGCATGGTCCGCGTCCTCTCCAACATCGGCGCGCTCTTCCTGGGCGTGCGCGACGTGCCCACGTCGATGCGCTACTTCGAGCAGGCGCTCGAACTCGCCAAGGCCACCGGCGACCTGCTCAACCAGGCGCGTATCCTGACGAACATGGGCATCGCCTCGTTCGAGGGCAACGACCACGAGAAGTGCAAGTCGTTCTACCGGCAGGCGCGCTCGATCGCCGAGGAGATCGGCTGGTACGAGGGGCTCGCCGAGCTCTCGCTCAGGATCAAGCAGCTCCGGCAGGCGCTGGGGCGCTGAGCTCGTGGGGCCGTCCGGTGGTGCGGGGTTTTGGGGGAACTGCGCGTGT
This sequence comes from uncultured Myxococcales bacterium, assembly GCA_913058025.1. Classification (GTDB taxonomy): domain Bacteria; phylum Myxococcota_A; class Bradymonadia; order Bradymonadales; family Bradymonadaceae; genus CAJXPN01. Next base: position 1,494 of record CAJXPN010000696.1, read on the forward strand.
CTTTGACGGGAGGTGGAGGGCACGCGGCTGCTCTCCCCGCCGCCGCGCTTCGCGCTTGGCGTTCCCCGCTGGGGAACTGGGTAACGATGGCTGTTCTTGGTCTTTGGTTCGCGTGGGAGTGTCCAGCAGGCCTTGCCGCCTGCGCGGCCTTCTATGGGCTCCCAGAAGCGCGCGGATGTAATAGTGCCTTCGACGGACAGGAAGGGCGTAGCGTGGCCCACGGGAGCCCACACCGCCTCCCGCACCTCCCAGAACCCCCGCACGGCCGCCCCCCGCGAACCACCCACCACGATCCCTGCACGTTACAACGTTCCCCAGCGGGGAACGCCAAGCGCGAAGCGCGGCGGCGGGGAGGGCAGCCGCGTCCCCTACACCCTCCGCAAAAGACACGCGAAGTTCCCCAGCGGGGAACGCCAAGCGCAGCGCGGCGGCGAGGGTTACTGCCCCGACACAACCTCCACGCCATCTCGAACGCTCCCAAACCGCCCCCGCACCACACGAGACGCCGAACCGAAGACGACGAGAGCCCGGCGTCACCGCCGGGCTCTCCCTCTTCGAACGCTCAGCGCGTCACCACGAACAGCGGCTCAGCCGAGGTTCTTGTACGTGATCACGACGGAGGTGCGGTCGTCGCCGCCCATGTTCGCCGACAGGCCGATCTGGGGCTTGTTCGGGACCTGGTAGTCGCCGCACTGACCCTTCATCTGGCGGAAGATCTCGAGCGTCTGCTTCACGCCGGTCGCGCCGACGGGGTGGCCGAACGCGATGAGGCCGCCGCCGGTGTTGACGGGGATGGAGCCGTCGATGGCGGTGGCGCCGCTCTTGACGAGGTCGGTGCCCTTGCCACGCTCGGCGAACCCGAGCGCCTCGGTCATGAGGACCTCGGCGATGGCGAAGCAGTCGTGGACCTCACAGATCTGGATGTCCTGGGCGGAGAGCTCACCGTCGGCGTACGCCTCGGTGGCCGCCTTGTGGGTGTTGCCCATGAAGGTGAAGTCGTCGACGTCACCCAGCGGTGAGGTCGCGACGCCGTAGGAGGTCACCTCGATGCAGTCCGCGGGGGTCTTTCCGATCTTCTTGAGGCCCTCCTCGGTGGCGAGGATGAGCGCGGCGGCGCCGTCGGAGACCTGCGAGCAGTCGGAGACCTTGAGGTGCTCGCGCAGGTCCTCGTTCTTGAGGAACTGGGGGTTGCGGTCGCCCGGGGTCGACGCGTTCTCGAGCGTCATCTCCACCGTGCGCATGTGGGCCAGCGGGTTCTTGTTGCCGTTGGAGTACGCCTTCACGGTCACGTGCGCGATGTCCGCGTCGGTGGCGCCGTAGGCCTCCTTGTAGTGCTTGGCGCGGCGAGCGAACATGGCCGGGAACGTGAAGTCGTCGATCTCGCGCTCGGTCTCCCAGTGGGAGGCGCGGGCGAGGTAGCCGGCGCCTTCACGCGCGGACACGGTCGTCTGGACCTCGGAGCCGGTGGCCATGACGATGTCGAGGCCAGCCTGGAGCGACTCGATCGCGCCCACGACCGCGAGCGCGCCCGAGGCGCACGCGCCCTCGACGCGGATGAACGGCGTGCCACGCAGAGACTCGTGCGCGCGCACGGCCATCGCGCCCATGTGGCCCTGGTTCGAGAACAGCTCGCCGGCGAAGTTGCCGATGTAGCCGCGCTGGATCTGCTCGGGCTTCACGCCCGTCTTCTCGCACGCTCCCAGGATCGCCTTCGTCGTGAGCTCCTCGAGCGTCGGGTTCTCCTTCGTGCCGAAGTCCGGGTGCCTCTTCCAGATGAAGTCCGGGTGGTTCTTACCGATGAACGTGGTGATGTCCCCACCGACGACGTAAACTTTCCTGTTTGGCTTCATATCGAGTCTTCTCCTGTCGATCGCGTGCTCATGACGCGTGATCGTTGATTCGGCGCAAGGACGGCCGGTCACGAATATCAGCCCCGGCTCGCGGACGTCAACGTGGCCCCTCTCGCAGGCCGAATCGGAGGCGGCAGAGATGAGCGAGGAGTTCGTTTTGGGGCTGTTTGGGGAGCGTTCATTTGGGCGGGGAGTGTGTTTCGGGGCAGTAACCCCCGCCGCCGCGCTG
>CAJXPN010000697.1 GCA_913058025.1 uncultured Myxococcales bacterium
ATCTACACAGAGTAGATCGTCGGCAGCGTCAGATGTGTATAAGAGACAGGCTCCGGGGCGCGTTGGATCTGCTGGAGCATGACCTGGAGTGAGTTCTGCCCGTGGAAGGGGGGGGCGCCGCTGAGCATCTCGTAGAGGATGACGCCGAGGGCGTAGAGGTCGGTCGAGGGCCCGATGGCCTGGTTCTGCGCCTGCTCGGGGGCCATGTACTGGGGCGTGCCGCAGACCATGCCGGTGGCGGTGAGCTGGGCGTTGCCCTCGAGGGCGCGCGCGATGCCGAAGTCGAGGACCTTGATCTGGATGGTGCCGTCGGAGATGGGGACGACGAGCAGGTTGTCGGGCTTGAGGTCTCGGTGGATGACGCCGCGCGCGTGGGGCTCGGTGAGCGCGCCGCAGACCTGGTAGACGACCTCGAGGGCCATGGCGACCTTGAAGCGGCCGCGCTCGAGCATGTCGCCCAGGTTGAACCCGTCGACGAGCTCCATGACGAGGTAGAGCAGGTCGCGCTCGCGATCCTGACCGAAGTCGACCAGCCGCACGATGTTCGGGTGCGTCAGCTCGCTGATGATCTTGGATTCGCGGTAGAAGCGCTCGAGCGCGAGCTCGCGGTCGCTCAGCTCGTCCCGCAGCACCTTCACGGCGACCTTGCGGCCGACGGAGAGCTGGATTCCCGTGTACACCGCGCCCATGCCGCCCTGGCCGAGCTTGGACTCGATCTTGAAGCGGCCGTCGATGACCGCGTCGATCAGCGGGTCCTCGACGGCGACCTCGACCATGAACAGCTTGGCGTCATCCACGGGGCACTGTGCCAACGAGATGTCCTCGTATACGGACTGGCATTCTGGACAGTAGAGCTTCATGTCAGCCTGTGGTGCATCTGCTCGGTGCGGACGGCGCGTGCGCGCGTGAGAGTGTATCCGTTCGTACGCGCTCGGGTCAATTTACGCCCGCTACCTCAGTAACGTGGACACGAACACGGCGCGGGCACGGAGGTGTTCCACGCGATGAGGTCGTGACGCGATCGATATTTCGTGCGTTCCTTTTGACGCGTTTGGACATCCAAGGTGGTGTTGACCAGTGAACTCAAAGTCGATACACAGCCGACATGCCTGGTGACGCTACCTCGTGTAACGTCGGTCAACGCAACGAAGATCTCAAAAAGAAGCCTCGGGTGGACCTGAAACCCGAGGCACCTCAAGTACCATACGGAGTCTGAACGATGAGCACCTCGGTGATCCCTGTCCCCAAGACCTTCATGAACACGGGCCTCGTGCTCTTCAACGACCTCCCCTTCAAGGTCGCTGAGATGTCGCCCGAGATGGTCAAGTTCGGCCGCAAGGAGCTCGACCTGGCGCTCCACGAGATGCCGGGCCTCAAGACGCTTCGCGAGCGCTACGCCGACTCGCAGCCCCTCAAGGGCGCGCGCATCTCGGGCTCGCTCCACATGACGATCCAGACAGGCGTGCTCATCGAGACGCTCGTCGAGCTCGGCGCCGAGGTCCGCTGGGCCTCGTGCAACATCTACTCGACCCAGGACCACGCCGCCGCCGCCGTGGCCGCTGGCCCCAACGGCACCTCCGACAAGCCCGAGGGCGTCCCCATCTACGCGTGGAAGGGCGAGACGCTCGAGGAGTACTGGTGGTGCACCTTCCAGGCGATGAACTGGCCGGACGGCAAGGGCCCCAACCTCATCCTCGACGACGGCGGCGACGCCACGATGCTCGTCCACAAGGGCCTCGAGTACAACATCAGCGACTCGGTCCCCTCGCCCGACACCACCGACAACGGTGAGTTCAAGGTCGTCCTGAACCTGCTCGGCGCCCTCCACGCCGACGCCCCCGGCTACTGGAAGGAGACCGCCCCCGCGATCCGTGGCGTCTCCGAGGAGACCACGACCGGCGTGCACCGCCTCTACCAGATGCAGAAGGCTGGCGAGCTGCTCTTCCCGGCCATCAACGTCAACGACGCGGTCACCAAGTCGAAGTTCGACAACCTCTACGGCTGCCGCCACTCGCTCGTCGACGCGCTCATGCGCGCCACCGACGTCATGCTCGCCGGCAAGCGCGCGCTCGTGCTCGGCTACGGCGACGTGGGCAAGGGCTCGGTCGACTCGCTGCGCGGCCAGGCCGCCAAGGTCGCCATCTCCGAGATCGACCCGATCTGCGCGCTCCAGGCCTGCATGGTCGGCATCGACGTCATCACGATCGACCAGGCGCTCGACCGTAACTACGACATCTTCTGCACGGCCACGGGCAACTTCAGCGTCATCACCGTCGCGCACATGCGCCGCATGAAGCACAACGCCATCGTGTGCAACATCGGCCACTTCGACAACGAGATCGACATGGCCGAGCTCGAGCAGATGCTCACGCGCGGCGAGGTCACCAAGACCGAGATCAAGCCTCAGGTCCACGAGTGGACCTTCCACGACACGGGCCGCTCGATCATCGTCCTCGCCGAGGGCCGCCTCGTGAACCTGGGCTGCGCCACCGGCCACCCCAGCTTCGTGATGTCGGCCTCCTTCACCAACCAGGTGATGGCCCAGATCGAGCTCCACGAGCGCGCGGAGGACTACGGCAAGGAGGTCTTCACGCTCCCGAAGCACCTCGACGAGGAGGTCGCCAGGCTCCACCTCGACCAGCTCGGCGCCAACCTCACCGAGCTGACCACCGAGCAGGCCGACTACATCAGCGTCGACGTCTCGGGCCCCTACAAGCCCGACCACTACCGCTACTGATCGCGCCTGCGCGATGAATCGCGTATAGCGTGAGGGCGCGTGCGCCTCTCCTTCACCGGAGAGGCGCGCGCGCCCTCTCTCGTTTCTTGCCCGTCATAGGTGTCTGTAAATGCTCAGGATATGGAGCGAGCATCTCGCGCTCGCGGACGCGCGCCGCGCCGACGTCGTGGACCTGCTGTGCGCGGGGCCCGTGCACCCGTTCTTCGCGGTCACGCCCGACGCCGACCTCGACGAGCTCGCGCACACGCTGCGCGCGCTGACGGAGGCCGGGCTCGAGCCCGGCATCTGGCCGCTGCTGCGCGACGAGGACGGCTACTGGCCCTCCGAGCGCAACTCCGAGGCATACTTCGCGCGCGCGAACGCGATCCTGGACTACCTGGAGGGGGAGGGCGCGGCCGCCGCGTGGATGGCCGTGGACCTGGAGCCGCCGCTGACCCAGATCGACGGCCTGCGCCACGCGGTCGAGCCTCCGCACAAGCTCGTCATGAAGCTCGCGCGCGAGAACTACGACCCGCCGCGATACCAGGCCTCGCTCGCGGCGTTCAAGGCGGGCGCGGACGCGGTACGCGCGCGAGGCACGCGCACGCTCGCGGTGACCGTGCCCATGGCCGCGCACGACCTGCGCGACGGCGTCGCCCTGTGGCAGGACCTCTTCGAGGCGCCCTGGCACGGCGTGGGCTGGGATCGCGCCGGGATCATGGCGTACGGGTCGATGGTGTCGGGGTACTCGAGGGGCCTGCTCTCGATCCGCGACGCCCGCGCGATCCACTACAGGCTGTTCCTGCACCTGGCGCGAGCCTACGGCGCGCGCGCGCACCTGTCTCT
>CAJXPN010000698.1 GCA_913058025.1 uncultured Myxococcales bacterium
GAGATTTCTGCCTGTCTCGTGGGCTCGGAGATGTGTATAAGAGACAGATGTAGAACATGTTCTGGGCGGTGTCGTCGCGATGTATGAGCACGGTGCCGTCGATCCACCAGGGCCGCCCGAGCTTGCTCATGAGCCTGTTCCAGGCCGAGATCGTCTCGTTGATGGAGTCGCCGCGTTCGGCGTAGAGCGCGGGGTCGAGGGTGTCCTCGCGCAGGTCCTCCATGAGCTGGGCGGCGGCGGGGAAGTCGGCGAGCGAGGTGCGCAGCGCCTCGAACTTCTGGTCGGCGACCTCACGCGCGCGCTCGCCTCCCGAGCCGATGCGAGACTGCGCGATGGCCCAGCCGGGGATGTGTTCGGAGTGGACGTCGGCGAGCGCGGCCTGGTCGGCGGTGAGCACTGGGCCGGAGCGCATGGAGGTCTGGGCGTCGAAGAGCGCGCGTCGCAAGGGGCGCTTGAAGACGTAGGCGAGGGCGGCGAGCGTGGCGAGTATCGCGACCACGATGAGCGCGCGGGCGATGAACGTGCGTCTCTTCGCGGCGGCGTAGAGGCTCGCCTCGAGGTCGTCCATGAGGTCTGTGGGGTCAGCCATGTCGGGCCTCGCGCAGGCGGCGCGGAGGGCGCTCGCGTGTTCTCAGAGGTCGTCGTCGAAGAGGTCCTCGTCGAGGTCGCCCTCTTCCTTGAATATCCCACGTGCGTCGGACATGTCGAGGCGGGCGGTCTTGAGGAAGGCCGCGAGTGCGTGCTCGACGAGGCCGGCGAGCTGGGCCATGCGCTCGATCCGGGCGACGACCTGCGCTGGCGCGTCGTCTCGCTCGGCGATGCGGCGGGCGTCGTCGAGGTCTTCGCGCACGCGGCGTACGACGTTGACCTCGCGGTCGCGGAAGACGCGGCTGATCATCTGGAGGAGGTCGATCTCGGCGACGAAGTGCCAGGACTGCGAGCCCTTGACGCGGACGCGGTGGATGACGCCCCATGACTCGAGCTCGCGCATGATCATGGATACGGCGCCCTTGCTCAGGCCGAGCTCGTCGCGGACGTCCGCGGCGCTCAGCGGCGCGTCACGTAGGTAGAGGAGACCCCAGACGCGGCCCTGGTTTCGCTTGAACCCCCAGAACTCGATCACCGTGCCGACGGCGTTGACCACGAGAACCTCCCATGTGCGCAGGTTCTCGAAGTCCTCGTCGTCCTCGGGTGGGAGACTGTAGCCGCGCATTGGTGGTGGCCTCTGAGTTCAGCGCGCCCGATATGGGCGCGGGTTGACGTGGTTCACTCGGCTCCGCGCAGGTGCGCGTCGGCCTCCTCGAGGTAGACGCGCGCGAGGTTCGCGGCCCAGTCGGCCACGGCTCGGCCGCCGGTAGAGTCTCGGAACGGACCGAGCGCGGCGAAGGCGCGTTCGACGTTGACCAGGATCGACTCACGGGTGGAGTCGGCTGCGCCGGTGTCGAGGACCTTGAGGCCGAAGTCGTGTGCCTCCTCGCGCGTGATCTGCTCCTGGGCCCAGAGCGCGCGGAGTTCCTCACGGAGTGCGGGGGAGCGAGACGCCGCCGTGAGCACGGGGTGAGAGGGGTTGCGGTTGCGCACGTCCGAGAAGCGGTCCTTGCCGGAGTCCGCGGACACGAGGTCCTTGAGGTCGTCGGCGAGCTGGAACGCGAGCCCCAGCGTCTCGCCGCACTCCTGGAACCTGCCGGCGGCCTCCACGTCGCCCACGAGCAGCGCGGGTGATCGCCCACACCACGCGAACAGCGAGCCGGTCTTTCCGCGGGCGATCGCGGCCCACTGGTCGAGCGAGAGGTCGATGTTTCCGCGCGACTCGACCTCGAGGATCGCCGCGCGGCTCATCGTCGCGACCACGGCGACCGCCTCGTTGGTGATCGCCCGCGGGAGCTCGGAGAGAGACTCGATCGCGACGCAGAGCATCACGTCGCCGCCCAGGACCGCCACGGCGTTGTTCCAGCGCGCGTTGACCGTCGGTCGTCCTCGCCGCATCGTCCCCGAGTCCACGACGTCGTCGTGCATCAGGCTCGCGCCGTGGATGAACTCGCCGCTGAGCGCGATCGGCACGAGCGCGTCGGGGTCGGCCCCTAGCGACTCACCGAAGTGGTACACCAGCCGGGGGCGAGCGCGCTTGGCGCCAGGTGCCGTCGCGAGGTGTCTCCCCGCGTCCAGCAGCATCCTGGATTCTTCGAGACCCTCGGGGGCCTGGGCCTGAAGGGACGCGACGATCGCGGTCTCTACGGCCTCGAGGTATTCGTTCAGGTTCACGCCAGCCTCCTGCCTGAGTCGGCTCAGTTTAAGGGGTTCAAGACGCCTTGAACTCGCTCCCTCTCAATATGCACCGTTCGACGCTCCAGGCAAGTCAAATACCCGAGATGCTCCTCACATCGTGGGGCCCGCGTGGAATGAGATCGCGCGCCTGGGGCATTGGAGCGCCCATGACGAGGACGCACGGAGATGTCGACATGCCACACAACATGAGGGTGAAGCTGAAGTTGAAGCTGGTGCTCAACCACGAGCCGCTGGGGCTCTACGGCGTCGAGCGGGCGTTGATCATGATCAAGCGTTCTGGGGAGTCGATGCAGCACGTCATGATGAAGCTGCTGTCGTACCTGACCTTCTACCATCAGGACCTGCTCATCGAGGCGAGGGCGGACCAGCACTACAAGCCGGACCTCGTCCGGTTCAACCTGCGGGGCGATCCCGTCCAGTGGGTCGACTGCGGGGCGACCTCGCTCAAGAAGCTCGACGCCATCTCGCGCAAGAACTACGAGACCTACATCGACATCGTGAAGAAGAGCCGCTCCGAGCTCGCGCTCTACAAGCTCCAGGCCGACCCGAGGTTGGTCTACCCCGAGCGCGTGCGCTACTGGACCTTCGGGCGAGCGTTCCTCGACGAACTCTGTGGCATGATGACGTCCAGACACACCCTCCATGTCACGATCACGGCGGAGTATTCGGGCCTCTACCTCATGGTCGATGGCGCCCACACGCTCCACACCCAGATCGTCCGGCTGTGAGGCGAAGAGACAGAACGCGTGAAGAAGAACCAGGATCAGACGAGAGGTGAACGTGCTCACGATTGATGGATCGACGGGAGAGGGTGGGGGCCAGGTCCTGAGGACCGCGCTCGGGTTGGCGATGGCCACGGGGACGCCGATCACGTTGGAGAAGATCCGCGCGGGCCGCGCGCGGCCGGGGCTCGGGCGTCAGCATCTCACGTGCGTGCGCGCGGCGGTCGAGCTGTGCGGCGCGCGCGTCGAGGGCGACCACGTCCGCTCGGATCGGGTCGTCTTCGAGCCGGGCGAGGTCCGCCCGGGGGTCTACAGGTTCGAGGTCGGGACCGCGGGCTCGACCTCGCTGGTGCTCCAGTCGCTGCTCCCTGCGCTGATGTGCGCGGGGGAGGCCTCGACGATCACGGTGACCGGCGGCACGTTCAACCCGATGGCGCCCACGTTCCCGTTCCTGGAGCGCGCGTTCGCGCCGGCGCTCGCGGCGTTCGGCCCGAGCCTCACGCTGTCTCTTATACACATCTCCGAGCCCACGAGACAGGCAGAAATCTCG
>CAJXPN010000699.1 GCA_913058025.1 uncultured Myxococcales bacterium
ACACAGAGTAGATCGTCGGCAGCGTCAGATGTGTATAAGAGACAGCTCCTGGGCCACCTCTACGTCCACGAAGGCTCCGCGCTCGGCGGGCTCGTCCTGCGCAAGCACCTCTCCGCCGCGCTCGGCCTGGGCGACGACGGCCTGCGCTTCCACGCGGGCAACGGCCGCGACACGATGCCCCGGTGGCGCGCGTTCAAGGCCCGCGTCGACGGCGCGGGCCTCGACCTCGCGTCCCAGGACGCCGTCATCCGCGCCGCCAACGACGCCTTCGACCGCACCGGCTTCGTCCTCGTGACGCTCTCCGAGATGGTCGCGTGAGCAGCTGACCTCACGTCAGAACGAGACACGCGCCGCGCCGCCGAACACGAACCTCGGGGGCGGCACAGAGATCCCGCCGTCGAGCCCGTCCACCCCCGGCACCCCCGGCACGTCCACGCCGAAGCGCAGCTCCCCAGGCTCGCCCCAGTGGAGCTGCGCGTAGGCGCTCAGGTTCAGGTCCGAGAGGAGCGAGAGGCTGTAGTCGAAGCGGCTGAGCGCGGAGCGATCCGACAGGTTCGCGATCGTGCTCACCGTGAAGCTCATGTCGTCGAGCGGCCCCGGCCCCGGCAGCGACGCGGCCGCCGCGACGTAGTGCCTGCCCATGTAGAGGGGCCTGAAGCCGCCCTGGAGCAGCGTCCAGAGGTAGAGGTCGGCGTCGTCGTAGCCCGCGTCGTTGTAGAAGTACTCGGCGCCCAGGACGAGCAGGTCCTCGTCGTTGTAGCGCGTGATCCACTCCACGCCGGCGACCGCCTGCACGATGAACTCCTCCTCGCGCGAGTAGTCCTCGGGGAAGACGAGGTCGGGGAACTCGAGCGAGAGCTCACCTCTGTAGAACGGCTGCGCCGAGCCGCGCGTGAGCGCGACCTCGAGCTTGGCGTCGATCGGCCCGATCGGCCCCGACACGTCCGCGCCCAGCCGCAGCGGCAGCGTCGTCCTGGGCCACTCCTGGCTCGGCGACCACAGCGGCCGCTGCGGCTGGAGTGGGTTCGGGATCTCCTGGGGGCCGGCGACCGTCTGGCGCCGGGCGAGCGCCGACACGGTCACCTCGGCCTGCCCGATGAGCGCCTCGACGCGGAGCGCGCCGCCGACGTCCTCGACCGAGGACGCGCCGTCGAACAGCCCGACCCCGTAGATGTTCACCACCCCGATGGGCACGTGGATCTTGACCATGTCCACGCCGAGGCGCGCATCGAAGAGCGCGATCGGGTTGATCTGGGAGGCGTTGAGGAAGTCGGTCGGGTTGAAGAACCTCGACGCGCCCCACCGCACGCGCTGCCGGCCCACGGTGACGTATGCCACGCGGCCGATGTCGTACTTGAGCCAGAGCTGGTCGAGCTGCGCCTGGAGCCGCTCGCCGCCGCCAAGGCCCGTGGCGGTGAGCCCGGCGCCGGCGCCGCCGTCTTCGGCGGCGCCCTCGGTCGCAGGGAGCGTCGGGCGGTAGAGCAGCCGCCCGCGGGCGTACACGCGGACGCGGTCGTTGGGGCGCGCGTCGATGTAGAGGTCGAGCAGGTTCGGCGCGCTCAGCGCCTGGTCCTCGAGCGCGAGCCCCGACGGGACGCTGTAGGCGAGCTGGCCGAAGTAGAACCCGCCGATGGCGAGCTCGGCGTCGGCGGCGTCGAGCGTCTCGCCGATCTTCGCCTCGACGTCCTCCACCTCGCCGCCGCCGAACATGTCGTCCTCCCGGCCTCCACTTCCTGCGTCGTCCTCGACGAGGTCATCGCCGCCGAACATGTCGTCCTCGCGGGCGGAGGTGTCGTCCTCGCCGCCGAAGATCTCGTCGTCGCGAGGGTCGCCCTGGGCCCAGCCGAGCGCGGGCATGGTGAGCGCGCACGCGAGCGCGGTGAGTGAGGCGGGGTAGCGTATCGGGATCGGCACGAGGGACCTCCGAGGAGACGGGCGAACGAGGCGGCGCGCCCCATAGACCTTGCGCGCGAGCGCGCCCGCGTCCAGACTCGGAGCGTCACATCGACGAAGGAATCGACTTGAGCGTCTCCATCGATTTGCCGCCGCTCGCCGAGCGCGTCGCGCTGCTCCGCGACATCACGGACCGTCTCACGGGGAGGGGGGCCAGGGACACCGTCGACGCGATCGTGGCCGACGGTTGGCCGCGCGCGATGGCCGAGGCCGGGCTGAGGATGCACGCGAGGACGTGGAACCCGGACGGGCTCCTCGCCGCGTTGCAGGCCGAGCTCTCGCCATTCGGCGGGCTCGACGCCCTGGAGCATCCCACGCGCGACGGCGCGAGGATCATCGCCCCGGACAGGATCGTCCACGTCTGGCCGGCGCTCCCGGGCGCCGGGCTCACGCCGTGCCTGTTCGGCTGGCTTCTCGGCGCGCGGCAGGTCGTGCGCCCGTCGAGCCGGGGGGCGCACTTCGCCAGGCGCGTGGGCGAGCAGTGGCTGGCCGCGGTCGGCCTGCCGGCGCTGAGCGTGGAGGAAGGCCCCAAGGAGGAGTGGCGCGGCGCCGACGTCGTGCTCGTCTCGGGCACCGACGAGACGCTCGACGCGGTCCGGGAGTTCCTCGGCCACGCGGGCTGGAGGCGCTCGCCGCGCCTGATCGGCTACGGCCACCGCACGAGCGTGGGCGTGGTCGTCGACGGCGGGGACGACTCGACCTCTGCCCACGCCCGCGCGCTCGCGACCGACGCCGTCATGTGGCACCAGCAGGGGTGCTTCTCACCGCGCGCGGTCTTCTTCTGCGGCGACCACGCGCGACTGGAGCGCTTCGCCCAGGAGCTCGCCGAGGGGATCGTCGAGGCCGAGGCCGAGCTCGGCGCCACAGAGCTCGGCGCGGCCGAGCTCGGCCGGCGCGCTCAGGCACGCGGCGTCGCCGAGTTCACCACGCAGGTGTGGGGCGACGGCCTCGGCTGGGTCCAGCTCGCCACCGAGCCCCACTCGGGCGCCTCGCTGAGCGCGCACGCGCTCGAACTCCACCACATCCGCCGGCTCTCGGACCTCTCCGGCTCAATCGCATCGCCGCCCCACGCCCTCCAGGGCGCCGCGCTCGGCACGCCGCCGGGCGCCCACGTCCAGCGCCGCGCCTGGTCCGACGCGCTCGCCAGGGTCGGCTTCAACCGGATCTGCCATCCCGGCATGCTCCAGCAACCTCCGCCGAGCTGGTCCCACGACGGCGCCCCCAACGTGCTCGACTGGGTCCGCGTCTGCCGCGAAGATCGCTGACCACACTGAACCCACACCCGAAGCGAGAGGGAACACATGCTCCATCAAGACACGACCGTCGGCGTCATCGTCTACGGCGTCCAGCTCGACCTCTCTGGCTTGAGCGAGGGCGACTACGTCGCGTTCGATGCGCGCGTCCGGAGCGTCCGGGGCGTCACGCACGTCGTCCCGGGCGACACCGTCTACGTCGACCATGACATCTGGTCCAAGGACACCATCCTCGGCGTCACCGCCGCGATCGTCGAGACGTACGAGGCTCCCTCGCCCTTCTCGCTCGATCAGGCCAGCCGCTGTCTCTTATACACATCTGACGCTGCCGACGATCTACTCTGTGTAGATC
>CAJXPN010000700.1 GCA_913058025.1 uncultured Myxococcales bacterium
TTTTCAAGCAGAAGACGGCATACGAGATTTCTGCCTGTCTCGTGGGCTCGGATGTGTATAAGAGACAGGGCTCTTGGAGGGCTCGAAGTCGTCGTCGCCGATGGCGTCGCGGTCATCGACCACGAGGTCGTGCTCGGCGAACATGCCGTCGTGCTGGGACGCGGGCGCCTTGTCCAGGTTGAGCGATGAGAACTGGCCGCTCTCGATCCCGCGGAAGCCATCGGACTGCTCGGGCGAGCGTGACGCGCTCGGGGGCGCGAAGCCGACGTCGAGGTCGTTGTCGGTCTCGTCAGCGGGCGAGGCCACGGCACCGAACATCGAGGCGGGCGCGTCGTCCCGAGCTGCGGGCTCGGCGACGGGCTCCTCGGAGGCCTCCGTGTCCTCCTCGGGCTCCTTGAGCTTCGAACGCAGGGCCTCGAGCCGATCGGAGAGTTCCTCCTTGGGCCTGGACGTGGACGCGAACGGGTTCGACGACGCGCTGGAAGGGACGAATCCCTCCTCCTCGTCGGAGGGCACGGCGTCGAGCGACTTGATCGCCTCGATCTGGCTGGTCACGCCGATCGTCTTGAGCCTCGGCCTGTCCTCTCGGCCCTTCTCGAGGCCCTCGCGGAACTCGGAGACCTCGTAGACCGGCTTCCAGGCCGACATCGTCTCGTTCCAGACGTAGCTCGCGTCCCCTACCTCCCCTGAGGCGTACATGCCGTCGAGGACATCGAACTCGAAGGGTCCGAAGGACTGCCCGTTGATCGAGTAGTACCAGGCCAACGACGCCGTGGCGCTCGTCGAGGGCTGCCGAGGCGCTGCTGCCTTGGCCGCCGCGGGCTCACGTGGCTCGCGCACGGTGATGATGTTCGTGCACTTCTTGCACCGAACCTTGAGTATCTTCCCACGGACCTTCTCGTCCGAGATGGAGTACTTCGCCCCGCAACTCTCGCAATAAAACTTCATCTGTGCGTGCCCTCAAACTCTCGTCGGCGGCCAGTCCTGACGGGCGCCTCGCGGCGCACTGAATCTACCGTTCCATGCCCATGGTGACAAGTCGCGGGAGCCTACCCATTGATTGAAGGACCCTCAATGGCTAGCTTTGTTCCGACGAGGCGGAGGATTCTCTCGCCTCATCTATTGTATCTCTGCCTGCGTGGCGCCTCTCCATGACCTTACATCCTCGAGACACGCCCCGCCCCGCAGGGTAGCACGACATGGCAAACACGACTCGAAAAGGACCGATATGACCTCATCACGCACATCCTCGTTCTCGCTCGCGCTCCTGGCGGCGACCGCCCTCTCCGCGTGCGGAGACGACGGCCTCGTCAACTTCACGTTCACCGAAGAGAGCGAGGAGGCCATCGTGGAGGGCCGCCCCGCCGTGCCGATCGACCTACCGCTCGGTGACTTCTTCCCCTCGATGAAGCTCGACGTGGACCTCCAGGAGGAGCTCTCCTCGCGTGACACCGGCCCCGCCAAGGGCGTCTTCCTCAACAAACTCTCGATGGAGATCACGGACACGAAGAAGGCCGTCAACGACGAGGACGACTTCGACTTCATCGACACGATCGACGTCTTCGTCGAGTCCTCGAAGAGCGGCTCCACGCTCGAGCGCACCAAGATCGCATCCCTGGCCAACGTCCCGGACGGCCAGACCGAGGTCGACTTCACCGTCGAGGACGGCTTCAACCTCAAGCCCTACGTCGACGAGGGCATCCGCCTGACCATCGAGGGCACCGGCGAGCAGCCCGAGGACGACACCTCGCTCAAGAGCATCGTCGAGATGCGCGTCTCGCTCCTCTGAGCCGCCACGAGTGAACGCCGCGGGGGCGCGATAGCGCCCCGCCGACGCTCACAGGACCACCAGCCAGAACATGATGACCGGCCCCGTCACCGCGAGCACGAACGCCGTGTAGCCGATGATGTCGCGCGCCTTCAGGCCCATGATCCCCAGCAGCGGCAGCGCCCAGAACGGCTGGAGCATGTTCGTCCACGCGTCGCCGTAGCTCATCGCCATGATGGCGCGCGTCGGGTCCACGCCGAGCGCACCCACCGCCTTCATCATCACCGGCCCCTGGACCGCCCACTGGCCTCCGCCCGACGGGACCAGGAAGTTCACCACGCCCGCGGACAGGAACGTGAGCACGGGGAAGCTAGTCGGCCCGGACACCGCCACGAACGCCTCGGCGATCTGCGCGATGAGGCCGCTCGACTTCAGCAGCCCCAGGATCCCGAAGTAGAACGGGAACTGGAGCAGGATCCCGGCGCACCCCTTCGCCCCGTCTGCCACGGCCGCGACGTAGCTGCGCGGCGAGCGGTGCATCCCGAGCCCCAGCGCCAGGAACGTGAGGTTGATCGTGTCCAGGTTCCAACCCGACGCGCCGCGCTCCCCGAAGAACCACACCAGGTAGACGCCGAGCACCGACGCGCACGCCACGTTCAACGCCCGCGTCTCCTCCAACACTCTGAGCAGGCCCGCGCGCGCGTCGCGCTCCTCGGGCTCGGGCTCGTCGTCGAGCTGCACCGCCGGGTACGCCACCATCTTCGACTCGTCCCTGGGCATCAGCCGCCACAGCGCGAGCGGGATCACCACCAACAGCGACAGCGTCACCGCCAGGTTGAGCGGCCCGAAGAGCGTCTGACTCACCGGGATCACGCCGATCGTGTCCGCCAGGAAGTGACCCTCCTCGGCGACCTTGAGCGGCGCCGAGCCCGACAGCCCTCCGTGCCAGAGCATGAACCCGGAGTACCCCGCCGCGCCGAGCAGCGGGTAGTGCACCGCCCTGCCCTCTCGGGCGAAGGCGCGGCCGACCTCGCGCGCCAGGAACGCGCCCACGATCACGCCGAGTCCCCACTGGATCAGGCTCGCGACCGACGACCCCAGCGCCACGATCACCACCGCCTGCCCTGGCGTCCTCGCCCAGCTCGCCAGGCGCTCGATCCCCCAACGTACGGGCCGAGACATCGCCAGCGCGTGCCCCGTGATCAGCACCACGCACATCTGCAACGCGAACTTCATCAGCCCCGTCGCGTAGAACTCGGTCGCCCAGCCCTTCGCCAGCGTCGACAACCTCGCGCCCACCTCGAGGTCCTGCACCTCACGGCCACACGACGCACCCGCACCGAGGGACGCCAGCGTCAGCAGGAGCACGAGAACGAACGGGTCCGGCATATACCGCTCCGCGACCCCGCTCAGCCGCTCTCCCAGGCGCTCGATCATTCCCGACGCCCCGCCTTGAGCTCCTCCGCGATCTCGCGGACCTGCATCTCCGTGCGCTCGATCGTCCCTCGGCACGCCTGGATGAGCTCGCGCGCCCTCGCGACCTTGCCCGCGAGCTCGTCGATCTCGACCTCGTCGCTCTCGATCTGATCCAGGATCAGCTCGAGCTCCTCCATCGCCTCGCCGTAGCGAAGCTGCGTCATGTCAATCTGTTCGGCCATCTCGTCACTCCTCCTCGGTCCCTGTCACCAACGCTCCCACCGCACCGCCGACGAGCTCCACGACGAGCTCGTCGCCCGCGAGGCTGTCTCTTATACACATCTGACGCTGCCGACGATCTACTCTGTGTAG
>CAJXPN010000701.1 GCA_913058025.1 uncultured Myxococcales bacterium
TTTCTGCCTGTCTCGTGGGCTCGGAGATGTGTATAAGAGACAGTGTCGAGATCGGGGGGGGAGTCGAGGCGCAGCGCGCGGTAGACGACGCGGAGCTGATCGCGGAAGAGGCGGTCGAAGTGGGCGTCGTTCTCCGAGGAGAAGTCGTCCCCGTACCACCAGAACCAGTCCGAGCCCTGGGCCATGAGGAGGGCCTCGTAGGCGGTGGCGAGCGCGTCGTCGGAGACGGCGCCGGCCTGCTCGGCCTCGGTGAGGGTGGCGCGCGCCTGGCCGAGGAGCTCCCAGGCGCGGTTGGTCTCCTCGTGGCCGATCCAGATCTGGTAGTTCCCGAGGATCCACGAGCCCGAGTGAAGGTGGTCGAGGTGGCCGCGTCCGGGGTGCGCGTCGAGGAAGCGCGAGGGCGTGGTGGACTCGATGTCGGCGGACTGCTCGATCATCCGGTAGAGCTCGTCCAGGAACGCCTGCGCGTCGTCGGGGTAGTGCTCCCAGGGGTTCTCGCCGTCGAGGATGACGCTGACGATCGGGTGCTCGAGCTGGGACGCCTGGCCCTGCTCGCGGACGCGGCGCAGGAGGTCCTGGGCGGCGGCCTGGGGCTCGGCCTTGGAATAATGGAAGCCGATCTGGTCGCTGGCGTGTCGGTCCCGGAAGAAGATCGCGGGCGAGTCGGCGCGCATGGACCAGGGCCTGAAGAGGTCGCGCTCGCGGGCGTAGGCTTCTCCGCGGGAGCCGTGGAGGATGTCCTCGTCGCTGGCGATCCAGCGGACGTCGAACTCGGCGAAGACGTCGCAGGCCTCGGGTGAGATCGACCCCTCGGCGGGCCACATGCCGTCGACGTCGACGTCGAAGAAGGAGCGCGAGACGAGGAGGGCCTGTCGGACGTGCTCTCGGGCGTCGTCGGGCGCGCAGGTGCGCGGGGGTCGAGGCCGGTCGGGGGTGGCGCGGCGAGCGGCGTCGGTGTCGATGATGAGCGGGAGGATCGGGTGGTACATCGGGGTGACGCTGAGCTCGATCTGACCGCGGCGGTGCAGGCCGCGGTACATCGGCGCGATGAGACGCATGATCTCGATGTGCTGCTCGAGCAGGGCCTCCTTCTCGGACTCGGTGAAGCCGCCGCCCTTGGCGATGAGCTCCTGGGCGATGGGGCGCTCGTCGCGCGCGGAGAAGCCGAGCCAGGCGAGGTTGAACCAGACCTGGAGGTCGCGCATGTCCTGGACGGAGAAGCGCGCGGCGTCGGCGGCCTTGGCCTCGCCACGCATCGAGAGGAGCTCGGCGTAGCGGGGGTAGCGGCGCACGCAGGTGTCCCAGTCGATGGAGAAGAAGTGGCGCACGAGGAAGACACGCTCGGTCTCGGTGAGCTCGTCGGCGCGCTTGAGCGTGAGGTCCCACCAGGTGTCGCGCTTGCCGTGGTCGACGTACTCGATGAGCTGGCGCAGGAGGCTGCCCGAGAAGTTGAGGACGCCGCGCACGTGCGGGTGGCGTTCGAGCATGCGCCCCATGTCGTAGTACGACTTGACGGAGTGGAGCCGAACCCAGGGCATCGAGTTCGAGGAGCGACCGGGCAGCCCGTAGTAGGGCTGGTGGAGGTGCCAGAGGAACTGAAGGTGGATCATGGTGGTGGGTCGTCGCGGGTGTGGATCGTGTGGGTCGGGTTCGTACAAGGAGCCGAGTGGGGGAGCGCTAGCGCCCCTTCCACTCGGGCTTTCGGCCGGTGAAGAACGCGGTGACGCCTTCGGCGGTGTCCTCGGAGAGCGCGTTCACGGTGAGCATCGAGTGGAGGGTGTAGAGGGCCTCGTCGAAGTTCATGTCCTGGGTGCGGTAGAACGCCTCGCGGCCCAGGCGCAGAATCGCGGGAGAGAAGCCAGCGACGCGGTCGGCGAGGGCGTCGACGGTCGCGTCGAGCTCGTCGGCGGGGACGACGCGGTTGGCGATGCCGTACTCGACGGCGCGCGCAGCGGGGACGCGGTCGCCGGTGAGCATGAGCTCGGTGGCGAGCTTGCGGCCGATGTTTCGCGCGACCACTGCCATGATCATCATGGGGAACAGACCGACCTTGATCTCGGGCATGCCGAAGGTGGCGTGGTCGGCGGCGACGACGATGTCGCAGCCGAGCGCGAGGCCGAAGCCGCCGCCGAGCGCGTGGCCGTTCACGCGCGCGATGAGCGGGCGCTTCGAGGAGCGCTGGGCGCGAAGTAGCTCGACGAACGCGCCGCGGTCGTGGTGCATGCCGAGCGGCCCCGCGTCGCCGACCTGGTCGCCCAGGTCGCCGCCGGCGCAGAAGGTCTTGTCGCCCGCGCCGGTGAGGACGATCACGCCGACCTCGGGGTCCTCACCCAGCGCCTCGATCTGCTCGGTGAGTCCGACGACGACGGCGCGTGAGAGCGCGTTGCGGCGCTGCGGACGATCGATGGTGAGCGTGGCGACGCGATCGCGCTTCTCGACGAGGAGCTCGTCCATGGCTTGGGACCCTCTGGGCAGGAGGTGATGAGGTGGTCGGGGGCTCGCGCGAGACATGGTGGACGAGGGTGTGCGCGTTGTCGAGATCGTAACGACGCGCCATGACGCCCGGCGCCCACGGCTCGACACCGGCTCGACACCGGCTCGGCATCCGGTGTAGATCGTGCGCGAGTGACGGTTCAAAGAGACGGTGTTTCGAGGAGCGAGAGATGACGCAGGAGACGTGGTGGAGGCTCGAGGCGGTCGCCAGGGACGCGGACGTGGCGGCGGCGACGCTGTGGTCGGCGGGGGCGGGCGGCGTGGAGATCCGGGACGGTGAGACCTTCTTCGAGGGCGCAGACTGGGTGCCGGTGCCTGACGGCATGGCCCGCCTCGTGGCGTACTTCCAGGGTGACCTCTCGGGGCGGCGCGACGAGCTCGAGGCCGCGCTGGCAGAGCGAGGCGCCGAGCTCATCGCGCTGGCGCTCTTCGAGGACGAGTCGTGGAGGGAGGGCTGGCGTGACTATTTCGTGCCGCGCGAGCTCTCGACGCGATCGACGGTCGGCCCGCCCTGGCTCGACTTCGCCCCGCCCGAGGGCGGCGTGCGCGTGGTCATCGACCCGGGTATGGCGTTCGGAACGGGCACGCACGAGACGACGCGCCTGGTCGCGCAGCTCATGGACGAGGAGCTCTCGCGCGTCGACGACGCCGAGGTCCTCGACGTCGGCTGCGGCTCGGCGATCCTGTCGATCCTCGCGCTGGGGCTCGGCGCGTCGCGCGCCGTCGGCGTGGACGTCGACGGTGAGGCGCTGGTGAACGCGCGCGAGAACGTCGAGCGCAACCACGGAGAAGGTGCCGCGATCGAGCTGTCGACGACGCCCCTGGGCGAGGTCCAGGGCACCTACCCGATCGTGCTGGGGAACATCCTCGCGCACATCCTCATCGCGATCAGCGAGGACCTGCGCGCGCGCGTCTCATCAGGAGGCGTGCTCCTGCTCAGCGGGATCATCGAGGAGAAGGACGCGGCGGTCCGCGACGCGTTCGGCGGCGAGGGCTGGACGCTCGAGGAGACCCGCCAGGACGGCGAGTGGATCGCGCACGCCTGGAGGCGCGCGTGAGGTC
>CAJXPN010000702.1 GCA_913058025.1 uncultured Myxococcales bacterium
GCACAGGACCGAAGCGCGCGGCGCGCGCGGGCAGGCGCTCGATCGCGGTCATGTGGGCGCCGTGCCCCTGGCCGCGGCGCCAGGTCCGCACGAGCGCGTCGATGGAGCGGGTCATGGTGTGTCGTCTCGAGACGTGGTGGCGCGTGGGCGCGGGGCGTCGGCTCGCCTCGCCTCGCCGAGGATGCCACACGGGCCGTTTCGCGTCCTCCTTTCGCCACCCCGAAGGCGCGGTTGGTCTCTCGCCGCGGCGTTGGTAACCTGGAACGTCTGCATCACGGGTTCATTGGCGTCGAGGCCGGTATGAAGAGTCGTTCGATCTCCCTTCTCGTGTCGTGTTCTGCCCTCATGTTGGCGGGCGCGTGCGACCAGGCCCCCAGGACCGAGGTCGGGAGCGCCGTGGCGCCGACGATGACCGAAGCGAAGCCAGTCGATCCAGTCGTCCCCATCACCCCCGACGAGCCCCTCGAGGAGCTGCCAGGCGATCCCCAGGACCCGTGGCAGCCGCAGGTCGTCTTCGAGGGGGCGGCGTCGCTCGTGGCGCCTCCCGCGTACCATCGCGGCGGGCTGCTCCACCCCATGGCATTCGGGGCCGGCTACTACGGGTTCTCCAGGGAAGGGATCACGCTGGTGTCCGCCCGCGGCCGCGCGCGCGAGGTCCCAAGCCCCGCAGGCCGCGACGCGTCGCGTCTGAGGTTGCAGGCGGTGTCGAGCGCGTACGTGCTCTGGTTCGACCCCGCCGCCAAGGAGCTCGTCCTCAGCCGGGCCAAGGACGGGGAGTCGTCCGTGTGGCGTCAGGTGTGCGGTGAGCCCGCCGGCGTGACGTTGACCGCGGCGAAGATTTACTGGAAGGACGGGTGCGCCGGGAGCCTGGTCAAGCGCGCGGGCCTGACCACCCCCGGCGAGGTCGAGCCGCTTGCCGCCGACGTCTCCGAGCAGATCACCGAGCTGTGCGGGGACGCCGAGGGCGTCCTCGGGTTGATGAAGACGTCGAACGTCGGGTGGGACGACGACGAGGAGGACGCTTCGGAGTCGGTGCTGCGTCCGCAGGGCGGCGCGTTGTGCCAGTTCGCGCGCGACGGTGAACGGATGCTGTGGCCGTCGATCTACTCCAAGCAGGTCGTCGCGGCCTCGCCGTTCGGGCAGATGGGCAGGAGCCTCGAGTCCCAGGAGGCCGTGTTGGACCCGGCGAACAGGCCCGACCACGCGGGGCCGCTCGAGCCTCGCGGGGTCCTGATGGGCTGGCGCACGGACATCGTGAACATCCAGCCCACCCGGATCCCCTACACGTACGGGGACATCTCGAGCCGGAGCGAGGCGGGGCGCGAGTGGGTCTTCTCGTCCTGGGACATCCACGCCGGCTACATCATCGCCGCGGCGATGAACGAGCACGAGGTGACGTACAGGCCCGGGGCGTGCGAGGAGTGCGGCGTGCGGCGCGCGGCCGATCCCACGCCCACGCCCGGGTACGTGGTCATGGTCCTCCAGGGTGAGGAGCATCGGTTCGAGACGCAGGGGCACCCGTCGGGCGTCCGGTTCGCGTCCGAGACCGCGCTCACGTGGGTCGAGGCGGGCGGCGTCCTCAAGCGCGTCGAGTGGGAGAAGCCTCGCCAGGATCCGTGACCGCGTCGGGTGCGTGGACGCGCACCCGAGAGTTTTATAGTTTGATGCGCGACCGCCGAACCTTCGATCCCTCTCAACGACCCGAGGCTCACCTTGCACCAACGACACACCTGGATCCTCGCCGCGGCCTTCTCGCTCGGCGTGAGCGCGTGCGGTGAGCCCATGGAGCAAGAGGTCGTCGACCTCGAGCCGCTCCCCGAAGACGACCGCGGCTTCGAGCTCTATGAGCTCGACGGGTGCTCCGAGAACGCGCCGTCGCCCAGAGTCATGGGCGCGCTCTACGAGGACACGGACATGTCGTCGCAGAGCCGGTGGGTGGGCGAGTTCGGCGACGAGGACACCGCGTTGGCGGGCGCGCGCGTCGAGCTGATCGGCGCGAACGGGACGTGGTCGGCGCCAGTATGCGACGACGGGACGTTCGGGATCGCCGACCTCCCCGAGGGCGACTACTTCGTGCGCCCCGTGACCGAGGGGGCGTTCCCGGTTTGCACGACCTCGACGCACGGGCGCAGGTTCGCCGAGGCGATGGCCCAGGGCGAGCTCGACGTCGTGGTCTTCGGCGACTCGCTGCCCCACTACGGCCCCCAGCCCTGGTGGCCCGAGCGCTTCGAGGCGCGCGCCGACGCGATCGCCGACGTCACGCTCCACAACATCGCCGTGCCCGGGGCGGAGTCGCCCCAGTGGTTGCCGGGGAGAGGGTTCTGGAACTCGGCGCTCGAGCCGCTCCTCGACGACGCCGACGTCTTCGTGTTCTCGATCGGCGGGAACGACCTCTACGCGCTGGCGGACGTGGACCTGTCGGTGGTGTCGGTGGGCGAGCTCGCGATGCAGTTCGAGGAGAAGGTCGTCGAGATCGAGTCGAACGTGCGCGAGATCGCGACCGCGCTGCGTGAGCGCAACCCGAACGCCGACATCGTCTACGTCGTGTACCCGGACTACGGGAACACGGACCGCTGGGCGGCGCTCGCGGGCGACGCGATCCCGATCGTGCGCCGCACGCTGCGCTCCACGCTCAACAGGATCCGCGGCGACAACGCCCACCACGAGCGCATGACCTACCTCGACCTGTACGGCGCGACCGTTCAGATCGACCTCAACGAGCTGCTCTTCGACGAGCTCCACTTCAACGAGGCCGGCCAGGCGTTCGTCGCCGAGGAGCTCTTCAGGTCGCTGGGCGGCGTGCGCGTGGAGGGCGACGGGATCGACGCCGTCGAGATCGGGCTCTCGGCAGACACGGGAGGCGAGTGATGGCGAGCGGAGACGATGTGGAGTTCGACGGCGGCTTGGGAGACGTGTCGTTCGACGAGCCCGAGGCCACGGGCGCCGCTGGAGTACGCTCGGCGCTCTCGGGTTCGTTCCTCAAAGGGTTCTTCTCGGACCTGTTCGACGGCGAGGAGCTGCGCCACCTCTCGCGTGAGGGCGCGTTCGCGTTCGTGGACGCGCTGTCGGTGGCGCTGGTCGCCGACGGCGCGCCCGAGGACGAGGAGCTCCTCGAGTTCCGAACCCAGCTCGAGCGGCTGCCCTTCTCCGTCGAGGACATCGCCGCGATCCAGGACCGCGTCGAGGACGACATCGCCAGGATCGCGTCGTACTCCGACGAGGAACTCTCCGGCTTCATCGTCGAGGCGGGCGACGAGATCGACAACGCCGTCCTCAAGGAGCGCGCGCTCACGATGGCCGTGGCGATCACGCACGCCGACTACGCCATCACCGGCGAGGAGGCGCGCGTTCTGGGGATGATGGCCACCGGGTTCGGCATCTCACGCGAGCGCGTCGACGCGCTCATCGAGCAGGCGAGGGCCGCCGCGGACGACGACCTGCTCTACTGACCGACCTGGAGCGGGGGACTCCCCGCGCTGCTGGCCTCGACGTGAGGGAGCGCACGACCTCATGCGGGGGATTCCCTGTCTCTTATACACATCTCCGAGCCCA
>CAJXPN010000703.1 GCA_913058025.1 uncultured Myxococcales bacterium
GTAGATCGTCGGCAGCGTCAGATGTGTATAAGAGACAGGCTCAGACGAACGCCTGAGCCACTGCGTCTCATCTTGGCGCCCACACGACGAGGCGCTAACCTCACCCTCCCACACGACACCGCCACGTACAGGAAGCGGCGGCCGCTCGCCCGGCCTCGCCAACAGGAGCACTCTACCTTGGACAACCCCATCGATCTCATCCTGAGCCTGGGCGTCGCGTCGTTCGCGAGCCTGGTCGTCGTCGGTTACCTCGTCTTCATCTGGTGGCTCGATCGCTACGAGCGCGAGCCCGCTTGGCTCGTCCTCCTCACGTTCGCCTGGGGGGCGCTCGGCGGCACGCTCTTCAGCTGCGTCATCAACAGCACGCTGGGCGCCTTCGCGCACATCATAGGCGGCTCGGGGTTCGGCTCGTTCGCCACCGCCGTGCTCATCGCGCCGCCCGTCGAAGAGTTCATGAAGGGGCTGATCCTGCTCGCCATCGTGCTCATCGGCAACAACGTCGACAACCGCACCGACGGCCTCATCTACGGCGCGGCCACCGGCCTCGGTTTCGCCTGCGTCGAGAACCTCTGGTACTACTACAACAACGCCGCGCATGGGTTCGCCGCGATCTTCCTCATCGCCACCATCCGCACGCTCTTCACCGCCATGCTCCACTGCACCTCGAGCGCCATGCTCGGCATGGCCGTCGGCTACGCCCGGCACCGCTCCGGCACGCTCCGTTGGTTCATCTTCCCCGCCATCGGTTACTTCTTCGCCGTCCTCAACCACGCGACGTGGAACGGCATCTCCACGACCTCGAGCCTGCTCTCGAAGGACCCCACCTTCAACCTCGCCGCGCTCCTGTTCGGCATGGTCATCCTGACCGGCACGATCATCCTCATGTTCATCCTGACCCAGTGGTCCCTCCACTCCGAACACGAGGTCATCCGCGACCAGCTCCTCGCCGAGGCAGAGCGCGGCGTCATCCCCGCCGCGCACGCCGCCATCATCCCCTTCTGGCTCAAGCGCTCGAAGAAGGGCTGGCTCCCGCCCCACGTCGACAAGAAGGCCTACATCAAGGCGGCCACGCTGCTCGCGTTCAGGCACCACCAGCTCGAGATCGCAGGCGGCGAGCGCAGGCAGCGCTACCTCGAGGAGATCGCGACCTACCGCAAGCGCGTCCAGGAGCTCCTCGCGGGGCAATGAGCCCACTCTAAGGGGGGTAGGAGTACCCGAGCTCGGGCGCGTAGCTCACGCACTGCCCCGTCTTGATCTTCACGAACCTCGGCTCACCCTTCACGAACTGAGGAGGCACGCGCACGAGCACTGGCCGCCTGTATCGGGGGGCCGTGCCGCACCCGTCCGCGGGCCAGGCCCCGCACGACGCGTGCTCCACGATCTCGCACTCGAGCTCGACGTCCACCCGGAAGACCTCGTCCCCGTCGACGTAGAACTCGGGAGGGGGAGCAGAAGAGCAGCTCGCGTCGGCCACCGAGACGATCCAGTGGGCCCCGTCCTCATCGATGAGGCGATCGTCGCGCCGCTCGACGAACGCCGGGCCTCCAGCCTCGATGGTGTCGAGCATGGGCAGGCCATTGACCGGTACCGGTGTGTCGGCGTCGACGGAGATGGCCCTCGAGACGCTGAGCTTGCGCCAACCCTGCGCCGAGATGGCGCGCGCCTCCAGGTACTTCAGGTGCGCGTCCTGTTGGTCGGCGACCACCCTGGCCGTCGAATACTCCACGCACTGCCCGGGCGCGCTCGCTGGCACGACGGGAGCCTCGATCAACCCCACCCCATCGAGCGGATCGGCGGTGTACTCCGCGATCTCGGCGACGGTGGCGGGAGGAACGGACACCCTCGGGGTGGCGCACCCGACCAGGCCGCTGACCACGAGGCACGCGGCGGGGAGCAAGGCGCCATTGATTCTGCGAATGTCCGACATCACTCCTCCTCGAACGTCTCGACGCGGTCGAACTGACGCTCGAGCCCGCGCACGATGTGCAGCAGGCCACGACCGGAGGGATCGTCCGGGTCGTCGCCGTACAGGAGCACGTAGCGCGCCGTGTTGAGCTGGCGGATGTAGGCGCCCTTGACGTCGCGCACCGAGTTGAGCGCGTACTCCATCACGCCTCCCAGCGCGAGCGAGCCCACGACCCCTCCTGCCCAACCGACCGCACCGAGCCACGAGGGCGCCTGGAACTTCCCGACCCTCTTCAGGATCCGGTGGTAGAAGGTCAACCGCTTCTCGTAGAGCTTCGAGGCCGCCTCGGCGCCCACGCCGCCTGCGAACGTGAACTTCCCGAAGAGCACGTAGCCAAGCGTCGCGGGCAGGCCGATCTTGACGCCCGAGCGGATCGCCTGCGCGAGCAACGGATCGTGGGCGATGTCCGTCTCCATGAGACCCGACAGGCGCGCGCGGATCTGCTCGATCACGTCCTGGGTCTCACCGACCCCCTCCGCCTGGGCTCCCGCCGCCTCGAGCTCGCGCTCGACGCGCTCCGCGAGCTGCTCGAGCTGCGCCTGCTCGAACTCGCTGAACAACCTGCCGAGCAGGCTCTCGAGCTCCGCGGCGCCCACGACCTCACGCTCGAACGAGCTCGTGAGCGCGTCGTGGGTGTAGGTCGTCGTCTTGAAGTCCGGACCGCCCGCCGCCCTCGACACGCCCGCGAACATGTTCCTCACGCCGATCAGCACGTCGCCCACGCCCGTCTTGGGCGACAGGCTGCGCGTCATGATCCGCCTGAAGCTCTTCAGGTGCCGATCCACGAACCCGGGGACCCTCGCGATCGCCTCGTCGAAGAACGTGTTGATCTCGGCCTCGAAGCGCTCCTCCCACAGTGAGGGCTCCGCCCCCTCGGCCATGTCGAGCTCGGGCACGAGCGCCGCGGCGGCATCGATCACGTCGATGACCTCGTCCACGAGCGCGCCCCTGTCGTCTCTCTCATCGCTCTCTGACATATCTTCTCGCTTCGTTGTTCTGGGACGTCGGTCAGGCCACGCGTCGCGCGAAGAACCTCTCGAGGCGTTCGAACGCCACGGACAATTTAGCCGCTTCCACCGTATATGCCACCCGCAAGTGGCCCTCGCCCCCCGGACCGAACCCCACGCCGGGCACGACCATCACGTCCTCGTCCTCGAGGATCCGCGCCGCGAGCTCGACAGAGCCCCCATTCCACGCGCGCCTCACGTCCAGGAACAGGTAGAACGCGCCCTCCCCCTCACAGAACGTCACGCCGCGCAGCGCCCGGGCACCCTCCTGCGCGAGCGCGCGGCGCGCCCTGAACACGCGCATCGTCTCCTCGCGCACGTCGTCGAGCGTCGCGAGCGCCGGCGCGACCGCCTCCTGCGTGAGCGTCGGCGCGCTCGTCACCATGTGCTGGTGGAGCGGCGTCACCGCCGCGATCCACTCCGCTGGGCCCGTCAGCCAACCCACGCGCCACCCCATCATGTGGTGGCTCTTCGAGAGCCCGCCCAGGCGCCCCCCCGCCCCCCTCCCGCCCGACGCGCGCGACGGCGACGCGTGCGTCCTGCCTCCATCTGTCTCTTATACACATCTGACGCTGCCGA
>CAJXPN010000704.1 GCA_913058025.1 uncultured Myxococcales bacterium
AGATTTCTGCCTGTCTCGTGGGCTCGGAGATGTGTATAAGAGACAGGCGCTCGAGGGCGCCCAGCGCCGCTACGTTCAGACGAACTGGAGCTCGGACAGGGTCCCCGACCTGATCGTGTGTACGAACCAGGACACCGGCATGGTCAGCGCGCACGAGGAGTACGCGTGGGGTGAGGACAAGAAGCTCGCGTTCCAGGGCGGCACCGCCTCCAAGCTCCCGCTGTGCGGCCCCAAGGAGCGCTGAGGCATCCTTGGTGGTATGCTCGCCACGCCGCCACACCGTTAACCAGACAGCGAGAGCCCGATGCGCTCGACACACCACATCCTGCTCGCCCTCGCCCTCGGTCTGACCGCCTGCGAAGCCCCCGCTCCCGTCCCCGTTCCAGAAGGACAGTGCAAGGCCGAAGATGAGCCCTCACTGAACACACAGGACACGACCGCAACCGTGGGCGACGCGATCACCGTGAGATTCATGCTGGGGAACGGGCCGTGCCCTCCGACACACGTCGAGGGTGGCGCGCTCACGTGCGAGGGCGCGGGATGCGTCGTCACGCCTCTGGAGGACGGCAAGCGCTTCGAGGTCACTGCGACCAGGGCGGGCGAAGTCACCGTCACTGGTACTCATCCAGGCGGCGACGGCAACAAGACGAAGGTCATCAAGCTCACGTTCGTGGCGGCCACGCCAGCCGATGACGCCGACCCAGGTTGACGCGGGCGCCAGGACCTCACCTCCGGTTTCTTGACCAGGCGAGCCCGCCACGGCAGGCTCTATGGCAGGACGCGCGAACCATGACGGATCGCGCAGTGATCTCAAGGAGAGACGGGATGGCGAGCGAACCCGACACACTGGATCGACTGCTGGAGGCGATGTCCGCGGGCGTGGGAGAGGCGCCCGAGGACCGCGCGGCGTACTTCGCGGGGCTCGTCGAGCTCGGCGAGGGCCAGGAGGAGCGCGCGCGCAAGCTCTTCCGGCGCGCGTCACGCTCCTGCTCGACCCCCTACGACGCGCTCGCGCGCGTCGCCGCGGCACAGCTCGAGGCGCGCCGCGGCAAGCACGGCGTCGCCGTGCGCGCGCTGCGCTCCATCGCCGACGACGACACCAGCCCCGAGGCCGCCCGCGCCATGGCATTCTGGCACCTCGGCGTGATCGCGCAGAGCCGCGGCGAGGACCACGAGGCCGACCTCGAGCGCGCACGCTCGCTCGGCGCGCCCGCCTGAGCACACCCCGTCGCCTCATCTACGTCCACGCAAGCCACGCCCTCGAGCCGCATGAACACCTCCGCGCAGACACCCCAGAACCCGCTCGGGCTGAACATCGACTTCCTGTTCGGTCGCGGCTACCTCTGGGCCAAGAACGAGCGCCTGAGCGACTGGATCGCGCTGGAGTCGTTGCGCATGGAGATCCCCGATCTCCAGTTCCCCTTCGACGCGCGCGGCGGCCTCGGCCGCTTCCGCAACACGCGCTGCCTGGTCCGAGAGATCGAGCTCAGCGTCTCCGAGTCGGGCCTCCAGGAGTGGCTGCGCCGCGCGGCATCTCAGATCGAGGGGTTCACCGACCTGCGCGTGCGCTTCGTCGAGGGCGCGATCCACGTGGGCCTCTACCTCGAGGCCTACGGCGCCGACGCGTACATGAGCTTCAAGATCGCGCTCATCCCTCCCGAGCCCGCGCGCGCCGACGAACTCCACGTCTCGCTCTACGACTACCGCGCCTACGGCCAGCTCCCGTTCCCCGCGCGCCTGATCGCGTTCCACCTGCTGACCGGCCTGCTGGAGACGCCAGCCATGCGCCCGCCCGGGCGCGGCCGCTCATTCACCGTCGGCGTCGCCGGCGACATCCTGAGCCTTCGCCCCCTGAAGCTCCTGCTGCTCCACCTCTTCCCCACCGTCGGCTGGAAGCTCCCGAACCTCTCCGACGTCGCGCTCGACGGCGCCCGCGTGCGCCCCGGCCAGCTCACGCTGCGCGCCTCGTCCGCCGACGCCTCCTTCTACCGCAAGGAAGACGCCTCGGCCGAGTTCTCGCTCCTCTCGTCAAAGGAGGGAGCCCGCGCGCTCGCCGCCTACGAGGCCAAGGACCTCTTCTACGCCGTCGACCAGGCGATCTTCGACCGCGACGGCGACGCCGCCATGGACCAGCTCGCCGCGCTGCGCCAGATCTATGGCCCACACCCAGAGCTCCTAGGCCGCGCGCTCGACGTCCTGCTCGCCAACCCCACGCCCGCCAACCTCGCCGAGGCCGACGCCGCCGCCCAGGAGCTCCACCGCGAGGACCCAGGCGACCCACGCGCGCTGCTCGCGAGCGCTCGCCTCGTCATCGCCAGGCGGCGCCCCAACGACGAGATCCTCGGCGCGCTCGACAAGCTCTCCGCCGCCCTCAAGGACCGCGGCGAGCTCGACGACTGGATCCTGTGCGCGCTCACCGCCTCCGAGCTCGCCCGCGTGAGCGAGCCAGGCGACGCGATCCGCCGCCTGCGCGAGGTCCTCAAGGCCTCGCCCCGCCACCTCGGCGCCATGCTCACCCTTCGCGACCTCTACGCCGACCGCGGCGAGTGGGACGGCTACGAGGAGATCCTCAAGCGCCTCACCGGCGTGCACTCCGACCGAGACTCGCTCAAGCAGACCTACCTCGAGCTCGCCGACCACCTCATGGAGCGCCGCGGCCACATCGCCGAGGCCAGGCTATACCTCGAGAAGGTCCTGCGCCTCGACCCAGGCGAGGGTGGCGCGCTGCGCACGCTGGGTGAGTCCTACGTGCTCGACGGCCAGCCGCTGCGCGCGCTCAAGGCGTTCGGCTCCGCCGCGCGCGCCGCCGAGTCCGGCGGCGACATCCCTCGCGCCTCCGCCCTGCTCGCGCGCGTCGCGCGCCTCTGGCGCGCCGAGCTCGACAACCCCAGCGAGGCCCTGCTCAACGCGCGCCGCTCCCTCGAGCTCTTCCGCGCCGACGGAGGCCCCGCGCGCGAGCCGCTCACGTACGCCGAGTTGCTCGCCTTCAGCGCGGACTGCTGCGCTCAGCTCGAGCGCCCCGACGAGGCGCTGGGTTACCTGCTCGACGTCGTCCCCATCCTCGAGCGCGCCCGCGAGGGCGAACTCCCCGCGCCCGAGCGCTCCGGCCCCGGCCGCGCCACCCGCGGCCTCGCCACCCTCGGCGGCTCCGCCGACGCGCCCGCGGCCACCAGCGACACCGAGGTGAGGCTCGTCAAGGCGCACCGCGCCATCGCCGGCCTCTACGAGGCGCGCGACCGACCCGATGCCGCCGCCTCGCACTGGCGCCGCCTCCTCGAGATCACCCCCGAGGACGACCACGCCGCCTCGCACCTCGAGGCGCACTACCGCCGCGCGGGCCGACCCGAGCAGCTCCTCGAGTTCCTGCGCGACCTCATCGAGCGCGCGACGACCACCCGACGCCGCGTCGACCTCGGCCTCGACCTCGCCGAGACCTACGCCGCGCTCAACATGACAGAGGAGGCCCGCGAGGAGCTCGAGCGCCTGCTCGCCATCGACCCCTGTCTCTTATACACATCTGACGCTGCCGACGATCTACTCTGTGTAGAT
>CAJXPN010000705.1 GCA_913058025.1 uncultured Myxococcales bacterium
CGCGTGGGGGGTGAGGGAGGAGGAGGCCGCGCGGTGCAGATCGCGCAGGAGAGGAACTTCCGCAACCTGCGCGGGGACCTCAAGCTCGACATCAGGCAGATGGGGATGGCGCTGCGCAAGCTCAAGGACCTGAGCCGTGAGGGCAGGGAGGACGAGCTGGACCTGGAGGGGACGATCGACAAGACCGCGCGGAACGCGGGGGATCTGGAGATCGCGTGGAGGGCGCCGCGCAAGAACCGCCTGAAGCTGATGCTGTTGATGGACGTGGGTGGGTCGATGACGCCGCACGCGAGGTTGTGCTCGAGGTTGTTCTCGGCGGCCAAGCAGGCGTCGCACTTCAAGGAGCTGCGCAGCTACTACTTCCACAACTGCGTGTACGAGCACCTGTACGAGGACATGAGCAGGAGGTCGCGCGTGAAGACGAGCGACGTGCTGCGCGAGGTGGGCCGCGACTGGATGTGCGTGGTGGTGGGGGACGCGGCGATGGCGCCCTACGAGTTGATGGAGACGGGCGGAGCGATCGACTTGCACGAGATGAACCTGCGGCCAGGGATACACTGGCTCAACAGGATCAAGGAGGAGGTGCCGCGGGCGGTCTGGCTCAACCCGGACCCGCTGGGGTACTGGGAGGTGACGTACACGGTGCGCCAGATCCGCCAGATCTATGACATGTTCCCGCTGACGTTGAACGGCCTCGAGGAGTCGGTGCGTTGGCTCAGATCGAAGCGTGGGTGATCTTTTTCGGGACCCCAGGCACAACGCCGCGTGTATGGCGCGACTCAATGTCGTGGCGTGTGTATCGAGCGTGGAGGAGTGAGCGTGAGGGTCGCGAGATCGACATGGTGTGTGGGGGCGACGGTGTGCGTGATGGCGTGGTCGCCGGCGGCGTGGTCCGCGAGCCGTTCACCGGTGGTCTCGCTGGAGGTCGCGGGTGAGTGCGCCGGCCCGAGGGGTGCGGGTGCGCTGCGTGAGGAGGTGGCGCTGAGGTTGCCGCCGGGGTCGACGCTGAGCCGGGGGGCAGAGGACGCGAGCTGGGTGCTCGAGTGGAGCCCGGACGAGGTTGGCGCGTGCGGCCTGAGGCTGCGCGGGAACGGTGAGTTCGTGGTGGTGCCGCTCGAGGCGATGGCGGGGTCGACGGAGCTGCGCGAGGCGGCGGTGCGGGTGGCGTGGTGGATCACGACGGTGGAGCCTGCGGCGGAGCCCGAGGCGCCCACGCCCGGTGTCTCGGCGAAGGTCGGTGGCGAGCCCCCGGCGGACCGCCCTCTCGAGGTCGAGCCGGCGACCTCGCCGATCGAGGGAGAGGTCGACCGGGGCTCGAGGGAGGGCGCGGCCGGCGCGCCGAGTGGCGCGAAGCCGGACGCGATGGACGTGTTGATCTCGAAGCTCGACGAGCCCGAGCCCGAGGACGTCCCTGCGCCGAGGATCAAGGACAGCGTGCTCCAGATCACGGAGTCGCTCAACGGATGGAAGACGGAGTCACCGGGTCTGTTCGGCGAGCTCGACGAGTCGATGACGCAGCCCTGGGTCGTGGACGTGTTCGGCGAGGAGGTCCCGGCGAGGCTCTACATCGAGGGCGCGCCGAGGTGGACCGCGGTGGCCAGCCAGCCCGCATCGGGCCTGGGGATTCACGTGGGCGCGACGCTCGCGGAGCGCTTCGGCCTGGGGGTGGCGTACACGAACATGGAGGCGCAGGGGAACGGCGTGTTCGGGGATCTGGACACGCACGAGCTCTCGGTGGTGGCGAGCTACTCGCCGTGGATGAACGAGTCCTGGGCGCTGGGCGTGCAGGCGGAGGCGGGGCTGGCGCTGGCGGTGTACGAGGGGGCGGGCGTCGAGATCGTGCCGGTGCTCGGCGCGCGCTCGCACATGCTCTACAGGTTGGCGACGTGGATCGAGGTCGGCGGGGCGCTGGGGTTCCAGTTCTACGGGGGCACCGGGGAGCTCCCGGGCGGCCTCGGCGCGGATGATCTGAGCCGGCCGTACGTGCAGGCGCTGGTGCGCGTGAGTTTGTTTTGAGCGGGCGCAAGGGAGATGTAGTGAAGACGACGGATGAGGTGACGGACGCCGAGTTGGTGTCGCGTGCGAAGGAGGGGGATCGCGTGGCGTTCAGAGCGCTCTACGATCGCTACCTTCGGCGCGTCGCGGCGCACATTGGCCGCATCATGGGACCAGGTCCGGAGGTCGAGGACGTGATCCAGGAGGTCTTCGTGCAGGTGCACCGCTCGCTGCCCAAGTTCAAGGGAGACAGCAAGTTCTCGACCTGGCTCTACCGGGTGACGTGGAACGTGACGGTGTCGCACCTGAGGAAGAGGTCGTCGATGGTGGATCTCCCGGCGTTGAGGCAGTTCGCGGCGACGCAGGAGCTGTGGTCACAGCTCGAGGCGAGGGAGAAGCTGAGGACGATGTATGCGGCCATGAACGACTTGCCGGTGGACTACCGTGAGGCGTTCGTGCTCTTCGAGCTCGAGGGGAAGTCGCTGGCACAGATCGCGGAGAGCACGGGAGAGTCGATCAACACGATCGCGTCACGTGTGCGTCGCTCGAGAGAGCGGTTGCGTGCTTTGTTGGAGCGCGCTGAGGAAGCGCAGACCCACTCGACACGAGTGGGAGGAGCGAGGAAATGAGTAAGCGACACGACGGCAGCGCGATGCGTGAGCAGGTGTACGACTACAGGCGCGGGGACCTGAGCGAGCTGGACGAGGCGCACTTCGAGGAGGCGCTCGAGGGTGACGACGAGGGCGCTCAGTACGCCAGGCGCGTGCTCGAGATGCTCGACCTGGCGAGCAACGGCGAGGACGAGGACGTCTGGACGCCGGAGCCGCTCACGGGCTCGAGGGCGGACGATCTGTTCGCGCGGATCGAGGGTGAGCTGGACGCGGCGCCGGGCGAGCCGGTGAGCGAGGACGCGGCGCAGGGTCTGGGCGCGCCGGTGGTGCGCCTGGACGAGCGCTTCGCCGCCGAGGTGATGTCGACGCGAGAGGACGCCGACGAGGAGGAGCCGCCGGTGCGCCGCGCGGGCGGCGTCTGGTGGGTGGTCTTCGGCGTGGCGGCCACGGCGCTCCTGGCGCTCGGGTTCGTCCTGGGCAGGGCTGACGAGCCGGCGCCGATGGTCGCGCCCGTGGCCGAGCGCCAGGAGGCGCCGTCGGTGACGCCGGAGCGGATCGAGGAGGCGGCGCCGGCGCTGGCGACGCTCGAGCCGCAGCGGACATCGAGTGATGCGGTGCGCGTGTTCGCCAACGGCGGCGCGTCGTGGGAGCTCAGGGGGAAGAGCGACTATGAGCTCACGCTGGAGAGCGGCACGGTGCTCGTGGAGTTCCTGCCCCGCGACGGGGAGAAGCTGACGGTGATCTCGGGGCAGACGCGCGTGTCGGTGGTCGGGACGGTGTTCTACGTCAAGGCGCCCATCGGTGGGCGCGAGAGGGCGCGCGCCGAGGTCGGCGTGCTCACGGGCAAGGTCCGCGTGGGCGAGGGCGAGGGCGCGCCGGTGGAGCTGACCGACGGGGAGGCGCTGGGTAGCGGCGGAGAGGTCGAGGCGTTGACGCCGAGCG
>CAJXPN010000706.1 GCA_913058025.1 uncultured Myxococcales bacterium
ACGAGATTTCTGCCTGTCTCGTGGGCTCGGAGATGTGTATAAGAGACAGCGCTCGCGGCGATCCCGCTGGCGATGGGCGGGACGTGGCTGTGGCAGATCCCGCTGGCGCTCGGGCTCGGCGGGATGATGGGTTCGTCGTTCGGGCTGCTGCCCGAGGTCGCGCCGAGGGCGCTCGGGAAGGCGTCGGGGATCGTCGGTGGCCTGGGCGCGACGGGCGGCTTCATCCTGCCGCCGCTGCTCGGCGCGCTGGTCACCGACGCGCTCCCGAGCCGCGGCCTGGGCGTGGTGACCGCGCTCGCGCTCATCACCGCCGTGAGCGGGGTGTGGTTGATGGTGCGTGATCGTTGAGGGCGTCAGCGCCCCTCGAACTCGGCGTCGCGGCGCTCCACGAACGATCTCATTCCTTCCGCGGCGTCCTCGGTGGCCATGAGCCCGCGGGCAGCGTCGACCATGGCGTCGGCGGCCGCCTTCGTGCCCTCCAGCATCGCCAGGCGTGAGCTCGCCAGCGACGCCTGCACCGCCAGCGGCGCCCGCGAGGCGATCCTGTCGGCGAGCGCCGCGGCGCGCTCGACGAGGTCGTCGTCCGAGGCGGTGAGCTCCTGGACGAGGCCGACGCGGTGGGCTTCTGCGGCGTCGAAGACGTCGCCCGTGAGCAGGTAGCGCATCGCGTTGTGCCAGCCGATGACCTGGGGGAGCCTGATCGTCGCGCCGCCGAAGGGCATGATGCCGCGCGTGACCTCGATCTGGCCGTAGCGCGTGCCGGGTGAGGCGACGCAGACGTCGCTTGCGAGCGCGAGCTCGGTCCCGATGGTCAGGCACCAGCCTCGCGCGGCGTGCACGAGCGGCTTGGTCCGCGCCCGGCCCGTCAGGCCGAACGGGTCGACGAGTCCGTGGGGGAAGAGCGCCTCACCGGCGGCGACGGCGGGGCCGACGTCGGCCAGATCCAACCCCGAGGTGAAGTTCGGTCCGACCGGGTAGAGCAGGGCGCACCGGAGGTCGGCGTCCTCCTCGTACGTCGTCATCGCCTCGGCGAGCTCCCGGAGCATGACGCGGTCGAACGCGTTGAGCTTGTGGGCGCGGTCGAGTCCGATGTGGAGGACGTGGCCGTGGCGCTCGACGCGCACGCGCGGCGCGTCCTCGCTGGGGGTCGTGGTCAGGCTCATGGGCGCTCCTGTGTCGAGGGTGACGTGGAGCTCGTCATTAGCTCAGCAAGTCGAGGCGACGTCCAGCGTCGAGGCGCTCAGGGGAGCTCGGCGAGCTCGATGCAGTCGGGGCAGGCGCCGCGGAGCTGCACGGTGGCGTGGCGTACGGAGGCGGCCCAGCGGTCGTCGGCCTCGATGGCCGTTGTCATGGCGACGGGCAGGCAGGAGACCTTGCCGCAGTCGTCGCACACGAAGTGAGGGTGCTCGTGGTCATGGGCGTGGCTGTGGTCGCCGTGGTCGGTGACGAGCGCGTAGCGCGCCATGCCCTCGGCGCGGCTCACGACCTGCGTGAGCCCGGCCTCGGTGAGCTTGACGAGGTTTCGGTAGATGGTCGCGGGGTCCCACTCGACCTGGCCCAGGCGCGCGAGGACCTCGGTGTGGGAGAGCGGCGTGTCGGCGTCGCAGAGCTCGCGGAGGACGGCGATGCGCGGCGCGGTGGCGCGCAGGCCGTGTTCGCGGAGGGTCTCTTTGAAGTCGTGGCTCATCGGCATGCTCGTCGCGGGGTTGGCGAGGCTGAACAGCCTCGCCACGCCAGAGCATAGGGCCGCGGCGCGCTCATGCAAGGGGAGACGCGGGGGCGCGTCAGCCGCCGCAGCCGCAGCGGCCGCAGCTCTGCGCGACCTCGGGCTTGAAGTGATCGAAGAGGAACTCGGGGGTGAAGATCTCCTGAGCGATCTCGGCCTCGATGTTCATGACCTGGAGGATCCAGTACTGGAGGATGCGCGCGTCGCAGCGCGGCGCGGCCTCCATGAGCAGCCTGGCGACCAGCTCCCGGTCGTACGAGCGCCAGAGCTCACCGAGGAGCTGATCCCAGGTGTTCGCCTGTCCGGTGGCCGAGCGGGACTCGACGAACGCGACGATGGGGGCGAGGTCGCCGGTGTGGCGGGCGCGCGCGAGCGCGCGCTTCTTCGGGTTCGGGCGGACCATCGGCGCGGCGACGAGCGCGACCGTGGCGACTCCGAACGCGACCATCAACGTCGTGGACATCTGAGGCTCCTGTGTTGGGCTGGGGCGCGCAACGCGCCCGCTTGATTCGTGACGGTTCGTCGGGCGCGTGTCAACCGCCCAGCGCGCTCGCCAGCGGGCAGCCGGGATCCTCACCCGCGGCGCCGTCGCGGTAACGCTGTAGGAGCGCGCGCGAGCGGCCAGCGAGCTGCCCTCGGACCTCGCGCCTGCGCCCCTTCACGCGCTCGATCTTCATGTCGTCGTAGGCGGTGGTCTGGTGGCGCATCCAGGCGATGACGGCGGACTCGGCGCGCTTCTCGACGGGGATGCGCTTGGTGCGCGCGACGGTGCCGCTGCCCACGGGGGTGGCGTGCGCGGTGACGGCGTCAGCGAGCGTGACGGCGAAGCGGGTGTTCTCGGGGTGGAACGCGAGGAAGTCGACGACGGCCTCACGGAAGTCCTCGACGTAGGCCTCCTGGTCGCGCTCGCGCTTGGCCTTCGCGGCGGCCATCTTCCTGCGGTAGGCGGGCGTGTCGCGCTCGGCGTCGATGCGCGCGCGCTCGGTGGCGATGTTCGCGGCGGGGGCCCAGACGCCCTTGGAGAACTTCTTGCGCCCCTTCTTCTCCTGGACGGTCCAGCTCGGCCCGGCGGCCTTGACCCTGCGCGTCAGGCCCGCGTCGCCAGGGGGCAGCAGCTCCCAGCCTTCGGGGACCTCGAGCGTGGTGCCGTCCTCGAGCAGGACGGTGCGTGGTGTCGGGTGTGGCCTCGCGACCAGGGTCTCTTCGGACATCGTCGTCTCTCCTCGGGGGTGGCGCTCCGTGCGGTTGCAGGGAGGCGTTTTAGCTCTGGATGGTGGAGGCGTCGAGGGGTGGCGCTCGGTCGTGGTGCGTTCGGCTTGGCGGAGCGTTCGTCTCGGGGCTCTTTGGCAGCGTTCGAGAGGGCGGGGAGTGTGGTGCGGGGCAGTTTGGGTGCGTTCGAGAAGGCGGCGAGTGTGGTGCGGGGCGATTTGGGTGCGTTCGAGAGGGCGGTGAGTGTGGTGCGGGGCAGTAGCCCCCGCCGCCGACCCTTCGGGTCTTGGCGTCCCCCGCCTGCGGCGGGGAACTCCGGACATGGCGGCTGTTCTTGCGGGGAGGGTCGCGTGGGCGTGTCCAGCGGGCCTTGCCGCCTGCGCGGCCTCCTACGGGCCTCCAAAGGCGTGCGCATATTAATGTGCCTTCGCCAGGCAGGGAGAGCCCTGCGTGGCCTACGTGAGCGTCGAGCGCCTCTCGCACCTCCCAGAACCCTCGAACGGGCGCCCTCACACGAACCACCCCGCAAGAACAGCCGCCGTGTCCGGAGTTCCCCGCCGCAGGCGGGGGCTGTCTCTTATACACATCTCCGAGCCCACGAGACAGGCAGAA
>CAJXPN010000707.1 GCA_913058025.1 uncultured Myxococcales bacterium
ATCGAGCGTCGGGAGCGTGAGCCGGAACGTCGCGCCCTCCCCTGGCGCGCTCTCGACGGTGAGCGCGCCGCCCGCGTCCGTCGCGATCTGGCGCGCCGTCGACAGGCCCAGGCCGGTGCCTCTGTCCGCGCTCTTCGTCGAGAAGAAGGGCTCGAAGATTCGCTCGTGCAGGTCCTCCGAGATCCCGGCGCCGGTGTCGCGTACGGAGATGCACGTGGTCACCTCCTCGCCGCTGAGCCGGACGATGAGGTGGCCGCCATCGGGCATTGTGTCGCGCGCGTTCAGGCACAGGTTCAGCATCACCTGGTGGATCTGCACGGGGTCGATGAGGACGACCGCGTCGCGCTCGACGAACACCTCGAGCGAGACGTCCGGCGGGAGCAGGCGGCGGATCGAAGGGGTCATGCGCTCGATGAACGGCCCCAGGTGGACCTCCTCGGGCACGCCCACGTGCCGCTTGCCCAGCGTGAGGAGCTGGGTCACCAGGTTCGAGGCGTGGTCCGACGCGGCGTTGATCTGCTCGCACGCCTCGAGGAGGCCGAGGTCACCGGCCTCGGCGGCGTCCTCGGCGAGCAGGTAGCCCCAGCCGATGATGACCTGGAGGTCGTTGTTGAAGTCGTGCGCGATCCCCGCGGCGAGCTTCCCGACGAGGTCCATCTTCTGGAGCGCGATGACCTTGTTGCGCTCGGACTCGAGCTGCTCCTGGGCGTCTTCGAGCGACAGGATGTGCGCGTCGAGCTCCTCGACCTTCTGCGAGAGCATGTCCACGCCGGCGCCGATCGTCGCGCCGGCGAACAGGTTGAACAACGCCATCGTCGACACGTAGCGCCACGCGACGGCCGAAGACGCGGGCCACACGTCGGCCCCGCCGTTCGCGTCGAGGAGCCAGACGAACAGGCCGTCACCCAGCGCCAGGATCACGCACGTCACGAACGCCCCTCGCCGCTCGGACATCAGCGCCGCGAGGATCACGACGAACACGCCCGAGAGCGGCGTGATCACGCGGAACCCCGCCCAGGCGAGCGAGGAGAAGTGGAGCGTCAGGCCCGCCGTGACGAGGAGCGTCGCGTGCGTCTCGGCCTCCATCTCCGGCCTGAGCGCGGACAACCAGAGGACGGCGACGACCAGGACGTAGACGCCGTAGAGGTGAGGCGTGGCGATGAGCTGGCCGTAGTACACGGCGAGCATCGCGGTGCCCAACACGGCGACGACACGCACCGCACCGGTCACGAGCCCCCTGCGCCATTCGTTGCCGATGGACGCCACACCGACTCTCCTGATCCTGGACACATCTCCACGCACTCGACGGAGACGACCCTATCACCAGGCCCGCCGCGTGCGAAGATCAGGTGGAGAGGAGTTCTGACTCCGTCAGCGCGTCCAGTCGAGCCACTTGTTCATCGCGCCGGCCACGCGAGGCGTGAGCTTGGTGCGGTTGTAGATGTCGCCGAGCCGGCGGATCGAGTCGGCGCGCGTGGGGTACGGGTGGATGACGTCCTTGATCCCGCCGAGACCCACGCCGTGGACGATCGCCTGCGTGAGCTGCGAGATGAGGTCCCCGGCGTGCTCGCCCACGATCGTCGCGCCAAGGATGTCGTCCTTCCCCTTCGAGGTGTAGACGCGGACGTACCCCTGGGTGTGACCCTCGAGCTTGGCGCGGTCGTTGTCCTCGAACTCCTGAGTGTAGGTGTCGAAGGCGGCCCCGGAGGACTCGAGCTCGTCGAGCGTGGCGCCGGTGTGTGCGACCTCCGGGTCGGTGTAGGTGGACCAGGGGACGACGTAGGACGAGTAGTTCTTGTGGCCGGGGAAGAGCGCGTTCTGGATGACGGCGCGCGCCGAGTAGTCGGCCATGTGGGTGAACTGGTGGCGGATCGCGACGTCGCCGATGGCCCAGACGTGCTTGTTCGACGTCTGGAGCTGGTCGTTGACGTCGACGGCGCCGCGCTCGGTCAGCTCGACGCCCGCGGCCTCCAGGCCGAGGCCGTCGGTGTTGGGCGTGCGGCCGGCCGCCACGAGCAGCGCGTCGACCTCGACGGTGCGGACCTCGTCGCCCGCGGAGAGCGTGACGTGCGTGGCGCCGTCCTGGCGCGTGACGCGCGTGACGCGGGCGCCGGTGTGGATGGAGACGCCGTCCTCGGTGAGCGCGCGGGCCACGATCTCGGAGGCCTCGGCCTCCTCCCTGGCGAGGATCCGGTCGGAGCCCTCGAAGAGGGAGACCTCGGAGCCGAAGCGCGCGAACGCCTGGGCCATCTCACAGCCGATCGCGCCCGCGCCGATGATGCCGAGCCTGGGCGGGAGCTCGTCGAGCTCGAACAGAGTGTGGTTGGTGAGGTAGCCCGCGTCCTCGATCCCATCGATCGGGGGGACGGCGGCGCGCGCGCCCGTCGCGATGACCGCGTGCTTGAAGCGCAGGGTCTGGCCGGCGACCTCGACGGTGTCCTTGCCCGTGAAGGTCGCGTCGCCGATGAAGACGTCCACGCCGAGTTCGGAGTAGCGGGGCGCGCCGTCGACCTCGGCGATGCCCGCGCGGATCTCGCGCATCCGCTCCATGATGAACGGGAAGTCGACCACGACCTCGCCCGTGGTCGTGACGCCGAGCGAACCGTCGGGGCGCGCGAGCTTGGCCGCCCTGGCCGACGCGAGCAGCGCCTTCGACGGCACGCAGCCGACGTTGAGGCAGTCGCCGCCCATGAGGTGGCGCTCGATGAGCGCGACCTTCGCGCCCAGGCCCGCGGCCGCCGACGCCGTGATCAGCCCCGCGGTCCCCGCGCCCACGACCACGAGGTTGTACCTCTCGGCCGGCTCGGGGTTGACCCAGTCGGTCGGGTGGACGTGCGAGACGAGGAGCTCGTTGTGTTCGTCGTCGGGCTTGATGAGGTCTTGCATGGGGGCTCACGCGTTGGAGGGGACGTGCGGTGTCGCGCCCAAACCAATGCGTCGAGGGCGGCCGGGTTTCTAACCCTTGTTGCGCTTCCAGGTCGTCCAGGTCTCCCACTCGTCGAGGTCGTCTGCGCGCTCCCAGTCCCTCCAGGAGATCTCCTCGACGTCGTCGCCCTCACCGAATGGGTCGACGTAGCCCGGGGGCGTGGTGTTCTCGGAGACGTCGATGACGGCGTCGGGGCGCCGTGACGCGGAGCGCTCGAATAGCGCGACGACGCGCGGGCCGATCTGGTTGTACGAGAGGTCGAGCACGTCGAGCTGGGTGCCCAGCGCCTCCTCGAGCGCGAGCGCTCCCTCGTCTCCGATGAACGCGTCGGACAGATCGAGCGCGCGCAGCGAGTCGAACGCCTCGTCGACGCACAGCGCGAGGACGCTCGGATCGCTCACCTTGGTCGAGGAGAGGTCCAGCGCGCGCAGCCGAGGCATCGGCCGGGCGAGCAACGCGAGCGCGCCCGCGTCGGACACGCCAGACTGCGCGAGCCCGACCGACTCCAAGCTCGTCCACCACGAGGCGTTGGCGAGCGCGTAGCACCCCTCCTCGCTCAGCGGGTTCCCGCCAAGGGAGAGCGCGCGGAGTCGAGGGAGCCCTGTCTCTTATACACAT
>CAJXPN010000708.1 GCA_913058025.1 uncultured Myxococcales bacterium
TTTCTGCCTGTCTCGTGGGCTCGGAGATGTGTATAAGAGACAGCTTGTCGTCTTCGGTGAGGCCGGCGAACTGCTGGGTGTGGCCGACGTTGGAGCGGCCCGGCGAGGAGGTGTCGTAGCGCTCGGGGAGCGTCCAGGGGGTGTGGTCGGCGGGGTAGCGCATGGTGCCCTCGGCGTCGACCTCTCCGGCGATTCCGAGCGTCTGGTAGTCGAGGCGGTGGCCGCCGACCATGAACGCCGCGGGTCGCTGCTCGGGGTGCATCATGTGCCAGATGCTGGGGACCGAGCCGTTGTGGAGGTAGGGCGCGCTGGCCCAGACGCCGTCGAGCGCGGGCGGGACGTAGCCTTCACCGCGTTTGGGCGTGATGACTTCGGAGAGCGGGTTGTCCTCGAAGAGCGAGAGGAGGCGATCGGTGACGGCTTGCCAGCGGGCGGGGTCGGTGCCGACGGCGGCCTGGGGGACGAGGACGTTCGGGTAGGACGTGATGCGCCAGCCGTTCGGGGTGGGCTCGTAGGTGCCGTGGCAGCCTGCGCACGAGGCGGCGTAGAGGGTGGCGCCGCGGTCAGCGAGCGCGTCGTCGATGACGCCAGGGAAGGGGGGCGGCTGGTAGTCGTCGAAGGCGTAGTCGATGACGTCGCGCATGCGGTCGCGGTTGGTCAGGGCGATGGCGGGCTCGACGCCCAGCGTGCCGACGGTGACGAGCGTGACGACGCCGGCCATGGCGTGGCGGTGCGACTCGGACCTGGGTGAGTCGACGGGGCCGTAGTGCTCCCAGCCGGGAGGGGAGTAGACGCCGTCGATCAGGATGGAGCGCTTGAGCCCGAGGGCTCCCAGCGTGGGCATGGCCGCGAAGGCGATCTGCTCGGGGTGGTAGCGGTCACGCTCGATCGCGCCGAGGTAGTACTGGATGGTGGCCGCGCCGTTGGTCAGGGCGGCGCCGCCGTTATGGTACGGCGTGAAGCCGCCGATCTTCTTCTTCTTCACGTCGGCGATGACGCCGCGGAGCTGGGGGAGGAGGAACTGACGGATGGAGTCGACCTCGACGTCGGAGACCTTCGGCCAGGTGGCGCGGATGGCCGCGAGTGCCTCATCCTCGTGTTCGGTGGCCCACTCGAGCGCGAGGAACGCCTCCTTGGCGTAGCGCTCGAGGTTGACGTTCGTGTTGGGCGCGCCGACCCAGGCGGCCTCGGGGGTGGGGGCGCCGTCGGCGTCCCAGAGCGTGGTGGCGTGGCAGGTCGCGCAGCCCGTGTTGGAGACCTCGACGCTGACGTGGGGCACGCCGCGCTCGACCTGGCCCGTGACGATGCCCATGGGGCGGTCGAACGTGTAGCGCTGCTCGCCGGGCCAGTTGTCCACGCGGGCGGGGGTCGCCATGCCGTAGCGCCTGGCGTAGAGCGCGAGCAGCGCCGCCTCGCTGGGCGCGCCGTCGTGGCGAGTCGCGAGCAGAGAAGCGCCGAGCAGCTTCCACGGGATCGCCGAGCGCTGCATCGTGTCGGTGTTCAGGCTCTGGAAGTCCTCGAAGAGCAGCCTGTAGAAGCCGACGGGCTCGGCGCGCTGGAACGCGGGCATGAGCGCGGACTCGCCCTCGGCGTAACCTCGGAGGAAGTCACAGGAGGTCGCGCCGAGGACGGCGATGAGTGCGAAGGCGAGGCGCGCGCGGGTTCTCATGAGCCGGCTCCGGCGTGGGTGGCGTGGGTTCATGAGGGAGTGTTGATTTTTTGACACCAGGTGTCAAGCAGGGCGCTCACTCGAGCTCGTTCGTCACGACGACGGGGCCGACGATGGGCTGGCGCGTGGACGCGTTGACGGTGACGGTCTGGGTGCGCGTGTGGACCTCTGGCGTGGAGGGGTCGAGGTCGGCCTCGGCCTTGATGGTGCAGGTCGCGTCGACGCCCGTTCCGGGTCCGGTGGAGTAGGTGTAGCGGAAGAGGGAGGAGGAGGGCGTGAAGAAGTTGAGGCGATCGAACGCGGCGACGTCGCGGGGGTCGGTGCGGCGCGCGAAGCGGATCTTGGAGAGGTCCTTGGGGACGGCGCCGTGTGAGACGAAGGAGTACTTCGCGCCGCCGGGGAAGGTGCGGGCCTCGAAGGGGACGACGGCGCCGAGGTTGCCGTCGACGACGTGCCAGGGCTGTCCACCGTACGGGCCGGCGAACACCTGCTGAGATCTCATGTACGCGCTGCATCCCTGGACGATCATCCGGGAGTACTGATCGGCCTCACCGATGAGGCCGCGCTTCTTCTCCTTGGCCATCTGCTTGGGGATCGCGCCGAGGATGCTCGCGGGGGCGCTGCTTCCGTTGGCGACGAGGCCGCTGTCGCCGAGCGTGAGCGAGCTGTAGAGGGCCTCGGGGAGGAAGGAAATGAGCGCGCGATCGGAGCCCTCGATCCCGGCGCCCTTGGCGATCGTGCGTGGGAGGCTGAAGACGGCGTGCTCGGACGTGGCGGCCTTGGAGAGGTCGCCAGAGATCGGTTTGGCGCCGCCCTTGAGGAGCTCGACCGCGTGGCGCTGCGAGAGCACCGGGCTGGCGAGGACGATCCCGTCGTAGCCGATGAGGATGGAGGGGGCGTCCTGCTCCTCAAGGGTGATGAGGGTGATATTGCCGTCGTCGAGCTTGGTGATCTCGCCGGCCTCGGCGAGCCCAACGGCGAGGACGATGAGCTTCTCGATGTCGGAGGTGGCCTCGGCGCTCGACGTGTCGACGAAGGCGGCGAAGGCGGTGCCCGGGATGTCGGTCTCGAAGGGCTCCTTACCTTCGATCTCGGCGGCGGGGTAGAGGACGAAGACCGCGTGCCCGCCGGCGCGCGCGAAGACGTCCTCGCGGAGGCGGATGGAGAGGGTGGTGCTCTCGCGGAGCTCGGCGAGGCCCTCCTCGAGCTCGGAGTAGGAGTCGGCGTCGACCATGTCGAGGCCGGCGACGCCGGCCTTCATCGGGTCGAAGGCGAAGCGGGCGACGCCGAGCGCCTCGGGGCCGATGCGCCCGCTCATGTCGAGCTTCTTGGGGGCGGTGAGGAGCGCCTTGGCGCGGCCGGCGGGGCCCTGCTCGATGCCCAGGTAGAGCGTCGTGTCGACCCCGGTCGCGGAGAGCGACGCCGCGCTGCCGAAGCCGGTGATGGCGCCGAGGAGCTTGGCCACGCGCATCGGGTCGATGTCGCGCCGAGGGAGGCCGCGCACCATGTCCTTGAAGATGTCTCCTCGGGGCGCCGCGAAGACGGACATCGTCGCCTCGTCGGCGGAGACGTTGGAGACGAAGGAGGCGAAGTTCGGGTCGTCCGCGAGCGGCATCCCGCCAGCGCGCGACGCGCCCGTGCAGTAGGTCGAGATCGTGGAGTAGCGCGAGACGCAGGCGTAGTCGCCGACGATGACGTAGGCGCTCTCGCGGCCGATGCGGGTGACGTCGCCGATGAGGATCGAGTCGGACTCGAGCGCCTCGCCGAGGTCCTTCTCGAGGAAGGCGCGCCACTTCGAGGCGTCGGCCAGCGGGATGACGGCGGCCGCCTCGGCGTCCTCGCCGAAGCTGACGAGCATGGGG
>CAJXPN010000709.1 GCA_913058025.1 uncultured Myxococcales bacterium
AGATTTCTGCCTGTCTCGTGGGCTCGGAGATGTGTATAAGAGACAGATCTCGGACTTCGCCTTTGGCCAGCCCGCCACGGACTCACGCTTTGGTGG
The DNA here is from genome assembly GCA_913058025.1 of uncultured Myxococcales bacterium. Lineage (GTDB taxonomy): Bacteria > Myxococcota_A > Bradymonadia > Bradymonadales > Bradymonadaceae > CAJXPN01. Next base: position 97 of record CAJXPN010000709.1, read on the forward strand.
GATCGCCGGCGTGCATGTCGCGCCAAACGGGGACCTGTACGCGTGGCAGTCGGACTCCTTTCGCAAGGATCGGCCCTCACTCATCGTGCGCATGCGGCCGCTCTCCCAGGCCAAGGGCTAGGCGTTTGGCCCCCTCGAGCACATCGCTGGCAACGGCGAGTACGGCGCGTTCACCGCCGCTGGCGCCGACGACGCGCGCGCCCATCCCGTCCAGATCACCGACCTCGCGGTCAGCCCGAACGGCGAGGTCTACGTCGCACAGCCGGAACTCGACTGCGTCCTGCGCGTGGGGAACCGCGGGCGGCTTAACCCGTTCGCGGGCCAGTGTCAGGAGTCTCCTGCCAGGGGCACCGACACGCGTTACGGCGAGCGGCTGGGGGGCGCCGGCGAATTCTTCGGTTACCCCAACGCACTCGACGTCGCGCCCGACGGGCAGCTCTACGTGTCCAGGAGTAGCCTGGGCGACATCGTGCGGGTGAGCCCCGCGGGCTCGATCGAGCACGTGGCCGGGTCGAGCTCGAGGGTCAACCCCGGGGGTCCCTTCAGCGCGTCGAGAGTCGTGGACGGCTCGGACGCCAGGACCCTGAACAACGGGTTCTCCGGCTCGTTCATCGACCTCGTCGTGGGGGCCGACTCCAGCGTGTACGTCCTGCGCTCCGCGTACAGCCAGGCCGACAGGATCGATGCGGACCTGAGGATCTGGCGATACGCCTCGGACCTCTCGTTCTCCAGGTCGCTCGAGCTACGCGCCACGGATCAAACAGACCCCAAGAAGCACCTTCGTGTTAAACACCACTGTTGATCAATAGGTCATGTCATGCGCATGTAAACACACGAAGGGAGGGAGCCCTTCGTGTACAGCTTCTGGACCAAGATTTCGTCTGGCTCCAATGGAGGCACCAGGTGCCTCATTATCGCTCGACCCGGAGCGCGAGCGTATCCATGATCGTCGACATGACGTGGTGACACCCTCACCACGATCCACATACGCCACATCGACGAGGTCACTTTGGATACGAACGCACCATGACTTCATCTCTCCCGCTCTCAGGAGGTCGTATGGATCGAGGGCAGCGTCCAGGACAACCGCACCCATGAACATCACGCGCTCCAGATCATCTGGTCTTCGCGAGACGCTCCTTTGACCCTCCGTATCGACGCCACGACGCTCTCGTGTCACAGCGCCATCATCGACGGGCGTGTACCGCACGCCGTCGAGCTCGAGCGCGGCCTCATCGCGCTCATCGATGCCGCCTCGCCGCTGGCGAAAGGATTGCGCTCCAGGCACCTCGACAGCAGATCCTTCGTCACGATCGACGACGTCACTCTCCACGGTGGAAGAAGCCATAAAGAACACCTACGGCATCTCGCTGGTGAGGAGCGCTTCCCCATCGATACGCGCATTCAAGACGTCCTGAGGCGCCCGCTCGCTTCCACGGCTTCACCATCGACAAGGACTTGCAGAGGGGGGCGGTACCGGCCTGGCTGTTCCCGCTCGCGCCTGCGCGAATCCTTCACAGCTGGGTCGAGGTGCAATCGGAGGGGACTGGGTTCCGCTCGAGGGGTTCATCCTCGACGACGCGTACCTGAGCGCGCTTCAGAGCCGCTTCCCAGACACTGCGTCGTTTTGCGGCTACGGCGCGGCGACGACGAACCTCCAGGAGCCCAACGTAGAGTGGTGTGGCCGACCCACCTACATTCAGCGGGAGGGGATCGCCGAGGATTTCGGCGTCTTCGACCACCCTGACGACCTGTACCGTTCGCAGGGTACGAACCTCACAGGGCCGCGCCGCGTGCTCTACACCAACGTCTTTCGCCACGCGATGAACGCGACCGTCTCTCGAATTCGTCACCCGTCACGCGCCCCCACCCGTACGTTGGAGGCGACCAGCGCGCCGCCAAACGGCTAGCCATTCGAGGGTCGCGACAGCGCGAGGATGCGTCGGGCCCCATTCGCTACGATCAGGAAGATGAGCCCGCCGACGATCAGGTCGGGGAGCCGGGACGAGGACCACCAGACCAACACACCCGCGACGATGACGAGAGCGTTGATCTTGATGTCGTTGGAGGTGAAGATCCAGCTCGCTTCGATGTGCGCTTCGCCTCGAGAGGTTTGGCGCAGCACGAGCAGCGTCGCGACGTTGGCGGCCAACGCGACCAGTGACACCACGATCATGAACCCCACATCTGGGGCCTCGGTCGCAGCGACGAAGCGCCTGATCACTTCCGCCAAACCAAACAGCGCCAGGCCGACCTGGAGGTACCCGCTCGACGCTGCAAGGCTGTTCTTCCTCGCCGCGCTGCCTCCCACGGCAGCCAGGCTCAGCGCGTAGACCAACGCGTCGGCCATCATGTCGAGCGAGTCGGCGACCAAACCCATCGACCCGGACACGAGCCCTGCGGCCAGCTCGCCAAAGAAGAGCGTGAGGTTGATCGCGAGCGCCCACATCAACGGGCGTCGGTCAGCCATGGCCGAGCGGTCCCCATCAGGCGCCGAGACGTTCTCCTCATGAGCCGTCTGTCGAGCGCCGAGGTTTAGTGGCTTGAGGAGCTCGGCGAGCGCGTCAGCGGTGGTGTCATGGTAGATGTCCAGGCGGCGGCCAGGCAGGTCGAACTCGAGCGCGTTGACCCCGTTGACGCCTTCAAGGCGCATGCGCACCATCTGCTCCTCGGACGAACAGTCCATTTCAGGGATGTGAAACGACGTCAGCTTCATCAGGCACATCGTGTTCGAGGATTGAGTCGCATTGAGATCGAGACACCTGGCTCCTCTCGCGCGTGCTCGACGACGGCCTGTGAGCCGCGACGCTCACACGCTGCGGTCAGGTGAAGCTCCCAGTAGCCGCTGCCGTCCTTACGGATCATGACACTCTCCCTCGGAGCTGGGTGAGGGTCAGCTCAGCGTATGGATAGCAGCTCGACGTCGAACACCAACATCCCCTGTGGGAATCCCGATTGACCCTGGTAGGCCAGGTCCTCGGGAATCCAGAGCCGCCGGGTCTCGCCGACGACCATCAGCTGAAGCCCCTCGGTCCAACCGGGGATCACCTGGCTCACACCGAACGTCGCGGGTTGGCCGCGGGCCACGGAGCTGTCGAACGATTCCCCGTCCGTCGTCCAGCCCGTGTAGTGGACCGTGACGTCGCTGTCGGGTCCGGGTCGCTCGGTCCCGCTCCCCTGCTCGATCACCTTGTAGCTGAGGCCCGAGGCGAGCGTGATGGAGTCCGCGGGCGGCGCGGCGACATCCGCGGGAGCTTCGGGGGTCGGCCCGGGGGCGACGCAGCCGAGGACGAAACAGGCGATGAGGACCAGCAGAAGTCTGTACATGAACGACTCTTTGGAGGTGGCCAGATTGGGTCGGGCTCGACGTCGTGGGATCACCCCCTGTCTCTTATACACATCTGACGCTGCCGACGATCTACTCTGTGTAGAT
>CAJXPN010000710.1 GCA_913058025.1 uncultured Myxococcales bacterium
ATCTACACAGAGTAGATCGTCGGCAGCGTCAGATGTGTATAAGAGACAGGAACCCGGACTCCGGCCCCGAGATGCACTTCAGCTTCCTCGACCTCCTGGCGCACGCCGCCAAGACCCGCTCCTACACCGCCGGCACGATCATCGGCTCGGGCACCGTCTCGAACGACGATCGCTCGCGCGGCTCGAGCTGCCTCGCCGAGCAGCGAATGCTCGAGAAGATCGACACCGGCGAGTTCACCACGCCCTTCATGACCGCCGGCGACACCGTCCACATCCGCATGCTCGACGCGGACGGCGCGTCCATCTTCGGCGACATCAAGCAGAAGGTCGTCGGGGAGCGCTGAGCACACGCCCAGAACGACCCGGGGACACGAACCACGACGACGAGGACCTCATCATGCCCACGTTCAAGCTCTACAGTTACTGGAGGTCCTCCTCGTCGTGGCGCGTGCGCGCCGCGCTCGCGCTCAAGGGGATCGACTACGACTACGAGGCGATCCACCTCGTCGCCGACGGCGGCCAACAGCACGCCACGGGCTACGCCAACCTGAACCCGATGGAGCAGGTCCCCCTGCTCGAGGTCTCCTTCGAGAGCGGCGAGGTCGCACGCGTGGGTCAGTCCGTCGCGATCATGGAGCTCGTCGAGGAGCTCGTCCCCATGCCGTCGATCCTCCCAGGCGATCCCATCGAGCGTGCGCGCTGCCGCCAGCTCGCCGAGATCGTCAACGCTGGCATCCAGCCGATGCAGAACCTCGCCGTCATCCAGCACCTGCGCGACGAGCTCGGTGAGGACCACGTCGCATGGTGCCAGCGCTACATCTCCCGCGGGCTCGCCGCGTTCGAGCGCACGCTCGCCGATCACACCGGCGCCTACAGCCTCCCCGGGCCGATGCCCTCGATGGCCGACGTCTGCCTCGTGCCCCAGCTCTACAACGCGCGCCGGTTCAAGATCGACCTGGAGGCCTTCCCCAGGCTGCTCGCCATCGAGCGCGCCTGCCTCGCGCACCCCGCCTTCGAGTCGTCCCACCCCGACCACCAGCCCGACGCTCAGGTGCCCGCGTGACAGAGACCACCTGTGAGGTCCTGACCTGGGACGAGCTCACCAAGGCTCAGCTCTACGAGGTCGTGTGTCTGCGCGACCTCGTCTTCGTCGTGGGCCAGAAGATCACCGCGGTCCCCGAGGTCGACGGCCTCGACGACCAGTGCGCCCACGCCCTCCTGCGCTCCTCCGACGGCGCGCTCGTGGGCACCGCGCGCGTCTTCCACCTCCAGTCCCCTCGCGTCGTCGGGCGCGTCGCCGTCCACCCGGACCACCAGCGCCAGGGCCTGGGCTCCGCGCTCATGCTCCAGGTCCAGGAGTGGATGGGCCACGGCCCCGCCGAGCTCCACGCCCAGGCGCACCTCGAGGACTGGTACGCGTCCCTTGGCTGGCGCCGCGTCGGGCCGGTCTTCGAGGAGGCCGAGATCCCTCACGTCACGATGGTCTGGGGTCAGAGCTGAGGCAGGCTCGGCCCACCCCACCACGGGTCACAGACGAAGACCGACCGACCGTCGGTCACAAAGCAGCCTCCGCCCGGAGCGCCACTGCCATAGCGGATCTCAGGGCCTCCGTCGTCGAGCATCTGGAGCGTCGCGAAGGGCACGGCGAGGCCATAACGCGCCTCGTCTCCATCGCTCAGATACCCCACCCACCGGCGTGACATCAGCGGGCTCAACCACGCGAGCTCGCGGTCGACCTCGTCGGCCGTGAGCTCGCGCTCCGAACGGATCCCCGCGCTCGACGACACAGTCACCAGCATCCCACCCACGTCACCTCTGTGGACCTCGCGCGCGCCGTCCGGGCCTCGCCGCGCGTAGCCGCGCGTCGCGCCGTTTCGTACCACCGCGGCCCACCGCGCCATCGTGCGGACCCCCTCCCCCGTCCAGCCCTCGATGAGGTCGCACCACGCCTCGTGCGCCCTCGGCCCCAGGCTCGACTCGAACAGCTCCGCGAGCTCACCGCTCCGGTAGAGCGACGACTGCATCGCCTCGAACATCCCCACCACGATCAGGTTCACGGACTCGCCGTCTCCCTCCTCGAACCCACGCTCGAGCACGGACATCGCCTTCTTGACCCCCGACCGCCCCAGCTCGCCGCGGCGCGCGCGATCGATGAGGTCATGCCCCCACTCGGCGATGTCGACGTAGAAGATCCCGTCGGCGAGCACCCGCGGAAGGTCCTCGAGCCAGCGCGGCTGAGACGCCGCGAGCATCTCCATGGTCTCGACCGTGTTCACGCGCTCACTCCCCGACGATCGACCGCGCGGCCATCGTGACGAGCGCGAGGATCGCGCCGTCGACCGAGCCGCCCATGTCCGCCGGGGTGATCTTCTTGAAGTCGGGCTGGGCGATCCGGTTGAGCGCGTGGGTGACGTCGGGGACGACGAGGACCTTCGCGTCGACGCCCTTCGGCGCCCCCTGGAGCGCCTCCTCCCAGAGCCTGGCCTCGGAGGGCGGGACGTTCCAGTCGTAGCCGCCGAAGATGAGGTGGACGGGCTGGGCGAGCGCGGCGATGCGCTCGGGTCGGCGCGCGGCGATGGCGAAGTGGTCGCTCCAGAACGCGGCCGAGCCGCCGCCCGCGGTCGCGGGCGCGTCGTCTGCGCCCGCGCGGATCTTGGCGAGCGCGGCGAGCCACTCGTCGAGCGGGCCGGTCTGGACGTCGATCGCCTGACGCGGCGCGCCGGTCTGCTCGAGCAAGTCGGCGAGCCGATCGCGCTGGAGCGCGATCACGCCGTCGATGGGGGTGTAGTTCGCGGCGAGCAGGATCGCGCCGGCGAAGCCACCCCTGGCGAGCGCGTCGAGCCCGAGCGCGCCGCCCTGGCTGTGGCCGATGTAGATGATCTTCGAGGCGTCCACGCCCGGCGTCGACGCGAGCATCGCGCGCGCTGCGTGCGCGTCGTCGATGAACACGGTCGGCAGGATCTCGCCCGAGGGCACCGGGTAGCCGTTGTCCGCGCAGTCGTTGAACGGACCGCAGGTGCGCTTGTCGTAACGCAACGTGACGAAGCCCTCGGACTGGAGGCTGCGCGCGAGGTCGGCGAACACCGCCACCGGCTGCGCGAAGCCCATGCCGAGCTGACCGCGCATGACCTCGTCTCGCCCGTTGGGCCCGGAGCCGTGCACGAAGACAACCGCCGGCGCTCCTGAGCTCGGGCCGAACCCCTCGGGCGTGCCCAGCGTACCGGCGAGCTCGAGGCCGTCGGCCGGGAACGTCACGTCGACCTCACGGGCGGACTCGTCGGGCTGAGGCTGGGTCTTCTCCACGATGGGCTCCTCGGTGTCGGTCGCGTCGGTCGGGGCGGGGGTCGCGCACGCGGTCAGCGCGGCGCACGTCAGAACGCACAGGGTGCGTCTCATGGGGACCTCGGGGCTCTCGGTGGTCTTGGCGGCTCAGGGGGCCTGCGTAAGGCTGGAGGATAGCGAGTATGGGGAGGTTTGGGGAGCGCCCGGCTCCTTGGGAGCGTTCGTTTGTGGCGGTGAGTGTGGGGC
>CAJXPN010000711.1 GCA_913058025.1 uncultured Myxococcales bacterium
GTCGGGCGGCAGCGCGCGCGAGGTGCCGAACGCCAGGATCGCGCCGGCGACGAGGAGCGCGGCGAGCAGCCAGCGGCGGCGCCGCACGATCGACAGGTATATCTGGTCCACGTCCTCTCCTCTCTCGTCAGGGTTGATGTGATGAAGATAGTATTTCTGCACTGAGTGTCAATATGTTTCTTCTCAGTGGCGTTATCTGGTGGTTCGGGCGCGCGTTCGGTGTCCCGCAGGTCGTGGTAGTGTGGTGATGGTTCGGCGGACGGCGCGAGGTGGACGATGAGGTGGCGAGCGGGTGTGGTGGGCGTGGCGGCGTGGGCGCTCGTGGGGTGCGGCGCCCGAGGTCAGGGAGCCAGCGCGCCGTCGTGCGTGATGGCGAACGGCGAGGCGCCAGGCGAGGGGTGGTCGGCGGTGTGTGAGGCGCTCGAGGCGGAGCCGGACGCGCGGAACGGCGCGCTGATCGTGGGGACGGCCGAGGGCGTGGTGATGACGTGGAGCGCGGGGAACGTGTCGGCGCAGACGCGGCACCCGATCGCGTCGGCGTCGAAGTGGCTCGCGGGCGCGGCGATCATGCGCCTCGTGGAGCGCGGAGAGCTCGGGTTGGAGGATCGACCGCAGGATCACCTGGGGTGGTGGGCCTCGGAGGAGTCGGACCCGAGGAGCCGGGTGACGCTGCGCTCGCTGCTCGCGTTCACGTCGGGCTTGGAGGGGACGCCGTTCGGCCTGAGGTGCGTGAACGACGCGGGCGTGACGCTCCAGGAGTGCGCGAGGTCGATCCACGACACGCTGCATCGCCACGAGCCCGGGGAGGTCTTCTTCTATGGCCCGGCGCACATGCACGTGGCGGCGGCGATGGCCGAGCGCGCGACGGGCAAGGCCTGGGGGAGGATCTTCGAGGAGGAGGTGGTCTCGCCGCTCGGGCTGGACCCGAGGACCGCGTACACGATCGCGAGCCCGCAGAACCCGCGCGTGGCGGGAGGCGTGGACACCTCTGGCGCGGACTACGCGGTGTTCTTGACCGAGCTCATTGCGGGGCGTTACCTGGCCGGGTCGAGGGGGGAGCTGCTGTCGGACCAGTCGGGCGCCGCGCGGATCGCGAAGTCGCCCATCGAGCCGCTCGGCCAGGAGTGGAGGTACGCGCTGGGGTCGTGGAAGGAGTGCGCGCGTGAGGCGTACGGTGACGAGTGCGCGGCCGCGAGCGAGTACTCGAGCCCGGGCGCCTACGGGTTCTACCCGTGGCTGGACCTGGAGCGCGGCTACTGGGCGGTGTGGACGACGAAGCGGTCGCTGTGGGTGAACCCGTCGAGGCGCTCGGTGGAGCTGGGGCAGCGCATCAAGCCGAAGGTGCGCGCGGCGCTCGCGCGCTGACGCTCCACGTCAGCGCGCGGGGTACGGGTAGGCGGGGGCGCCTTCGATGCGGCCGGCGTCGCGCTGATCTTCGATGTCCCATGGGCAGTGGCGGCAGCCGTTGCCGCAGCACTCTCCTTGCTCACGCAGGTGGTGAGAGGTGAGGACGAAGAGGCCCGAGTCGGGGTCGATGTATCCAGCCTCTCGTCGTTCACACGCGGCGGCGTGGAGTCTGAGGGCGAGCGTCGAGGGTCGTGTCATGGAAGAGCCGGAGGTGAGGCCTGGAATTATCGCGGCGTGACCGCGTATGAGTTAGAGTGATGCGCGAGAGCGTGTGTCTGTAGCGTCTTCTGTGGGTGTGACAAGGGTGAAGAAGCGTTTCGACAAGTACGAGATCCTCGAGCGCATCGGCGTGGGCGGCATGGCCGAGGTGTACCTGGCGAAGTCGCACGGCGCCGAGGGCCTCGAGAAGCGCCTCGTGATCAAGCGCATCCTCCCCGAGCTGGCGTCGAACCCGAGGTTCGTCGAGATGTTCATCGCGGAGGCGAGGATCGCCATGGCGTTGAACCACCCGAACGTCGTCCAGATCTACGACTTCGGCAAGGTCGACGACGACTTCTACATCGCCATGGAGCACGTCGAGGGGGTCGACCTGGGGCAGACGCTGAGCGCGTCGTCGCGCGACCCGTCGCAGCGCATGAGCGTGGGCGACGCGGTGTACGTGGCGCTAGAGCTGGTGAAGGGGCTCGACTACGCGCACCGGCGCCGCGACCACATGGGTGAAGAGCTCGGCCTGGTGCACCGGGACATCAGCCCGCAGAACGTGCTCGTGTCCAGGGACGGGATGGTCAAGATCGTCGACTTCGGGATCGCCAAGGTCGCGTCGCTGGACGAGGAGAACCCCGGGCTGCTCAAGGGGAAGTTCTGCTACATGTCGCCCGAGCAGGCGTCGGGGCGAGCGGTCGACGCGCGCAGCGACCTGTTCAGCGCGGGTGTGGTGCTCTTCGAGATGGTATGTAACCGCCCGCTGTTCACGTACACGACCAAGGACGAGACGCTGAGCCTGGTGAAGTCGGCGATCGTGCCCGACGTCGGGGGGCTCGCGCCGAACGCACCCGAGGATCTCGAGCGGGTGATCTACAAGGCGCTCGCCCGGGACGTCGGGGAGCGCCACCAGAGCGCGCGCGAGTTTCAGCAGGACCTAGCGCGCGTGCTCTACGGGCTCGAGGACATCCACGATTCGTACACGCTGTCCGAGCACGTGGATCGGGTCGAGGGCGCGCTGACGCGACAGGGCGCCGCGCCGATCATCTCGTCGACGCAGAGCACGAGGGTGGCGAGGGCGTCGGCCTCGGGCGCGACGGTCCCCGCGGACGCCGCGCCGGACGCGACGACGGTCCCTGAGATGTCGACGCCGGTGACTCCCGCGCTCGAGCTCGAGGGGGAGCGCGTGGTCGCTGCGAGGGAGCGCAAGGAGGCGCTGGTGCTCTCGGGCAACCTCGAGGGCCTCTACGAGCTGCGCGCCGAGGTCGGCCAGGAGCGCTGGCTTCAGGTCTTCCACGAGTACACGCGCATGGTCGACGCGCTGGCCTTCAAGAACCACGGCGTGGTGCACCGCGTGAACGAGTCCGGGTTCATGATCCTGTTGGGGGTGCCCGTCTCGAGCGACAACGAGGCCGAGCGCGCCGCGCGCATGGCGATGGACCTCCAGGACGCGATGGCCGGGATCAACCTGAGCCTCCAGGCGCCGCTGGGGCTCTCGGTCGGCGTGGCGATCGGCGACGTGATGCTCGAGCACGAGTCGGTGGGAGGGGGCGCGCGCCGGTACAGCTGGTCGTTCCTGGGGGACTCGGAGGGGTTCGCCGACCGTCTCTCGCGGGCGGGCATGGCCAGGGAGATCATGCTCGGCGGGCAGGTCTTCCGGCGCATCAAGCGCGGCTTCGAGTGCGAGCAGGTCGACACGGTCGAGGTCGACGGCGGCGAGGGTGAGGCGCTGGCGTACCGGCTGGTGGGTCCCAAGTCGACCGAGGAGCGGATACAGGAGCTCAAGCGCGGCCACCACGCGTTCTTCGGCCGCGAGCTCGAGCTCCGCAGCCTGCGCGCGGCCTACCGCGAGACGATGATGGAGGGGACCTGTCTCTTATACACATCTCCGAGCCCACGAGACAGGCAGAAATCTCGT
>CAJXPN010000712.1 GCA_913058025.1 uncultured Myxococcales bacterium
ATCTACACAGAGTAGATCGTCGGCAGCGTCAGATGTGTATAAGAGACAGGAGGAAGAGCGCGTTGTAGATGTAGAGGATGGTGATGTAGAGGCCGGTCATGGGGAGCGCGAGGGCTGAGATCAGCGCGTTGAGGTAGGGGGCGGCGGCGTCGTCGAGGGTGCGCTCGGCGCGGTGACCTGCTGCGGCGGCGACGTGAGGGAGCCTGGACGCGATCGCCCAGGGGGTCAGGCCGAAGGCGATCCCGCCGAAGAGGTAGGCGAAGGCGTCGGAGTGGACGCGCACGCCGAGGAGCTCTTCGGCGGCCACGAGCGCGAGCGCGAGCCCGAGGAAGAGCAGGCCGAGCAGCGAGCCCGCCGACGCGCACGCCGAGATCAGGCGCGCGTTGAAGGACCAGAGGCGGGCGCGGATCGTGAGCGCGTCGCCGCGGCGGGCCAGCGGCGTGAGCGCGACGCCCATGCACCCCGCGCCGAAGAGCAGCGCCCAGCGCCACAGCTCAGCGGCCGCGCTCAGATCGAGCACGACCGCGCCGTAGCCGGCGATCAGGACCCCGACCCCGGCGGTGAGTCCCACGCGCGCCTTGCCCGAGATCGAGCCGATCGCGTTCAGTATACTCAGCGAGAACGACGCGAGGATGAAGAGCACGCCCGAGAGCGCCGCGCGGGCGAAGATCTCCATGCGGTCCGCCGTGCTGCCGTCGATGAGCGAGCCATCTACTCCGTGAAGGCAGGCGCAGAAGAGCGCGGCGAGCCCGAGCCCCGTGGCGACCTCCGCGGGCGTGCGCGTGGCCGAGCTGGCGATCGAGCCGAGCGCGCGTGCGAGCCGCCCCCGGTGTCCTCGAGTGTCGTGTTCCGTGTCCATGTCGCGCTCCGTATTTGGGTGTGTGGCCGAGTCCATACCCATTGATACGTGTCGGATCGCGCGCGCCGGTGCGGATGGTGTGGAGGGGTCGCGTCGAAGATGTGGCGATTTCGTGCAGGCGGCACGGAACAGTCGAGGGCAGCTCGCCGACAACTGAGTCAGGAGGCATCGAGCGCGGCGAGGACGCCGTGTTCGGTGACGCCCGGGAGCCGAGGGTAGAGGGAGAGGAGCTCGGGCTCGGCGTTGCCCATGACGAAGGGGTGGCCGACGGCGGCGAGCATGGGGAGGTCGTTGTGGGAGTCGCCGACGGCGGCGCAGTCGGCGAGGTCGAAGCCCAGGGCGGCGGCGGCGCGTGCTACGGCGCTGCCCTTGTCGACGCCTCGTGCGGTGACCGTGACGAAGTGGAGGTCGGGGAAGGCGGGGGAGCCCGCGCTGGCGGAGAAGCAAGAGGAGGGCGCTCGCCGCGCGAGGTCGCTGGCGAGGTCGCCGTCCGGGGTGACCCACTGCAGCTTGACGATGGGAGTGGAGCGGAGGACGGCGTCGAGTTCGTCGGGGCCGACGACGTGGACGTCGACGCCGATGCCGGCGACGTGGCGGAGCGAGTGGAGGCTGGATGTGGCGAGGAGGACGCGGTCCGGGGTGTAGATCTCGAGCGCGACGTGTGTCGGGTCGAGCGGCCTGGCGATGTCGAGGAGGGCGCGCGCGTCGTGCTCCGGGACGGGGTCGACGTGGAGGATGGAGCCAGCGCGCTCGACGAGCGCGCCGCCGTAGAAGACGTGGGGCGCGTCGGGGTCGAGTCGAGCGGCGACGCGAGACGCGACGCCCCCGGAGGGTCTGCCCGTGCACACGCTCAGGCGTTGGCCGCGGGCGGCGGCGGCCTCGAGGCCGACCCAGACCTCGGGGGCGACGTCCCCGCTCGGGCCGACGAGTGTGCCGTCGAGGTCGAGAAATATCAGTGGGTGGTGCATGTCGGAACTCCAGGCGCTGTGCGGTGTTGCGTGGCCAGCGATCGTGAGGCGGTGGTTTCGGATGTGCGACGGGGCCTTGAGGAAGGCCTCCATATATGAGAACAATCGTTCAGGTGCTGCTCGGATGTGCTGTGGTCATCCGTTCAGTTCTTGTGAGTCTTCAACGGCTTAGGCCGATGCGTCCATCCATCGAAGGGATCGGGGCGCGGAATACAAGAGGCGTGAGATGCTGACACACCTGGTGATTCGCAACTTCGCGATCATCGAGCACCTGGAGATTCCGTTCAACAGCGGGTTCACGGTGCTGACTGGAGAGACTGGCGCGGGCAAGTCGATCGTGATCGACGCGCTCAACCTGTTGCTCGGGGGCAGGGCGTCGACGGACGTGATCCGTACCGACGAGACGAAGGCGATCGTGGAGGGGATCTTCGAGCCGGAGGACAAGGTGCTCGAGAGGGTCAACCGCGACCTCGACGATCGAGGGATCATGACGAGCGACGGGCAGCTCGTCGTGCGCCGCATCGTGAGCCGGAGCGGCAGGAACAAGGTCTTCGTGAACGGCAGCCTGACGACGGTGAGCGCGCTGGCCGAGCTGATGAAGGGGTTGGTCGACATCTCCGGACAGCACGAGCACTACAGCCTGCTGGACCCCGAGGGTCACGTCGACATCCTGGACAACTTCGCCGGGCTCGCGCGGGAGCGTGAGCAGATGAGCGAGTCGTGGTCACAGGTCGCGAACCTGAGGGGCCAGCTCTCGGCGATCCGCAAGGGCGTGCGAGATCGCGTCAACCGGATGGACTACCTGAAGTTTCAGCTCGAGGAGATCGAGGGAGCGTCGCTCAAGGCGCACGAGGAGGAGGAGCTCGACGCCGAGCTCGGCGTCCTCAAGCACGCGGAGAAGCTCCAGGACGCGGGGCGGCGCGCGCTGGCGCTCTCGTACGAGGGCAACAGCTCCGCGGCCCAGCAGCTCTCCGAGGCGGTGGGTGTGCTGAGCCGCGTCGCCGAGCACGACGTCGAGATCGCCGCGCTCGTCGAGCGCTTCGAGGAGGTCCACATCCTGACCGAAGAGGCCGCGCGCGACCTCCGCGCGAGGATGTTCGCGGTGGACGCGAACCCCGCGAGGCTGGATCGGTTGATCGAGCGGTCGGAGACGATCAAGAGGCTCAAGCGCAAGCACGGCGTGGACATCTCGGAGATCCTGAGCAACGCGCGACGGATGCGCGATGAACTCGACATGCTCGAGAACGCCGAGGAGCACAGCGAGCACCTGGAGCGCGCGCTGGTGGACGCCGAGCGCTCGGCGTTCGAGGTCGCCAGGAGGTTGTCGATGGCGCGCCGCATGGCGGCCGCGCGGCTCGAGCGCGCGCTGGAGGAGCAGCTCGCGGATCTGAACATGGCGCGCACCACGTTCGTGGCCAACTTCGGCCTTCCCGTGTGCCCCGGCCCCGACGACTGGAGCCTGGAGGACCGCCCGTTCTCGCTCGGCGCGCGTGGCCTCGACGCGCTCGAGTTCCTGCTCTCGCCCAACGTCGGCGAGGCGCCCAAGCCGCTCTCCAAGATCGCCTCGGGCGGTGAGCTCTCTCGCATCATGCTCGTGATGAAGTCCGCGCTCGCCGAGCGCGACGACGTGTCGACCTACGTCTTCGACGCTGTCTCTTATACACATCTCCGAGCCCACGAGACAGGCAGAAATCTCGT
>CAJXPN010000713.1 GCA_913058025.1 uncultured Myxococcales bacterium
CTACACAGAGTAGATCGTCGGCAGCGTCAGATGTGTATAAGAGACAGCCTCCAGACCGGCGACTGACACGGCCATGCGCGAACTCCTCCCGCAGCTCTACGTCATCCTCGACCGCCCCACCGCCGACGCCGCGGGCGTCGACCTCGTCGACGTCGTCCACGCGTCCGCGCGCGCCGGCGCCAGGCTCTTCCAGGTCCGCGACAAGGCCACCAGCTCGCGCGACCTCCTCGCGCTCTCACGCCGCGTCCTCGAGGCCGCCTGGCACTACCCCGACGTCTTCGTCCTGATCAACGACCGCGCCGACGTCGCCCGGATCGTGGGCGCCGACGGCGTCCACTTGCCCGCCTCCGGCCTCCCGCTCGACGAGGTCCGCCTCATGCTCGGCGGCCGCACGGCCGTCATCGCTTGCTCGGTCCATGACGAGGTCGAGCTCGCCGCGGCCGCCGAAGGCGGCGCGTCGTTCGCGACCGTGAGCCCCATCTACCCGACCTCCTCCAAGCCTGGCTACGGCCCCGCGCTCGGCCCCGACGTCTTCGCGCGCCTCGCACCGCTCGCGCCCGACCTCCCGCTCTACGCGCTCGGCGGCCTGACACCCGAGCGCGCGCGCGCCTGTATCGCACGCGGCGCCCACGGCGCCGCCGCCATGTCCTCGATCATCAGCGACCCCGCGCTCGCCGCGGCCTTCCCACACGACACGATCATCTGAACCTCGAGAGGGTTACCATGCACCACCTCCGGATCCTGACCGCCCTCTGTCTCGCGTCGAGCGCGTGCTCGGCGCCTCTCCCCGGTGCGCCAACTGCTGAGCCCGCTGCCGACGAGCCCGCCGCCGTCGCGCCGCCTGCGAGGATGGCGGCGATGGAGTGCACCGAGCGCGCGCGAAATCTCAAGGAGCGCCTCGTCTCGCTGTGCGCTTCATACAGAGCTCTGGGCGTCCCTGAAGGTATGAAACTCCCCGCAGACGACGTCGGGGAGCCGGTGGTGTCCAGGTACGTCACTGTCAATGTCTCCGCGCTCGGATACTCCCTCGATCAGGATGAGGGCTGGTCTCGTGACACGTCCACCCTGGACACGAATCTTTCGAATCGAGTGAGGCAGTACGTCCGAGAGCAAGAACTCATGCAGAGGGACGCGTCCGCCGAGTACCTCATCATCGGGGACGCGCAGGCGCCGACGGCGCTCGTGATCGACGCGATGCGCCTTATGGCCGCCCGTGGGCATGTAGAGGTCTTACTCGGCGGTGGACGCTCGGTCCCCATCCCCGAGGAGTTCTCACCCGACGTGATCGCGCGCGGCGAGTCGGTTCGTTCGATCGAGGACGATGGGGAGCGCAAGAAGGCACTCCAGGTTCTCGATGACGACGTCTCGGGCGGCTGCGCCGCGGTCGCGGGTGTCGTGGTCGATAACGCCGAGGTCAATTACGAGCTCGGTTTGTTTTGTTTGTCGCTTCGGATGGAACTGTCCGATATGTACCAGCGCTGCGACTGCGACCCCGCGGTCGACCCCTACCGCATCCTCGCGTCGGCCCTCGGCGCGCCGCCATCCATCGTGGTCAGCCAGCTCGTGACCTTCGCCCCGGGCGGCGTGGTCATCACGCTCGATCCCGCCCGACCCTGGGCGGAGAGCCGTGAGGCGTTGCTCGCCGTGGACGGACCCATCGCCCCGCTGTGGTGAGCGTGAATCGTCGGGTCTGGGCGGCTCACTGGCCGCCGAGCGTGACGCGGACGTGCGCGACGACGTCTGCGATCTCCTGGTCGCTGAGCTGGTCGGAGTAGGCCGGCATGTCTCCATCCCCGCTCAGGATGACGTCGATGATCTCCTCGTCCGAGTGATGCAGCTCCGCGACGAGGTCCACGTCGTAGCTTCCGCCCTTGCCGTCCGCGCCATGGCAGCCCGCGCACATCGAGTCGTAGAGGGGTTTGCCCGCGGTCGCGTCCCCTTCCAGCGTGGCGATGTTCTGGGCTTCTTCGCTGGTGCAGCCGAGCGAGGGGAGGGTGAGCAGGGCGGCCGAAGCGATCAGGATCATGCGTTTCATGACAAACTCTGTTGATGAAGTGTCGGAATGCCCGTTCCGCGGCATTTGCGGACGCCGTCGAACGGACGAACTCATGGGATGCTACAGCGGTCATGCTCTCAACGTCTCATCATCGAGGTCGAATTGATGTGCTCGCAACACTCTTGAACAATGTCTTAACCTGACCTCTTTGATCGCTTCCTGGCTCAAAGGAGCCCGGGGTGGGAGGAAGATAGGCGTTTGGGTCTTCGCCTCGGAGAGAGCGACTTCACACTGGCCTCGAGGGCGGCTCCGAGCCGGCCTCACTGGCCGCTCAGCGTGACGCGTATGTGCGCGACGACGTCGGCGATCTCCTGGTCGTCGAGCTGGTCGGCGTAGGCGGGCATGTTCCCCTCCCCGTACAGGATGATCTCGATGAACTCCTCGTCCGGGCCGTCGGGATCTTCGAGCAAGTCCACCGGCCCCGAGCCCCGCCCGTCCTTCCCGTGGCAGCCGGCGCACGAGCCGTCGTAGATCACCTTGCCCGAGGTCAAGTCACCCTCCAGCGTGGCGATGTCCTGGACGCGCTCGTTGACGCAACCGAGCGAGGGGAGCGCGAACAGGGAGGCGATGCCGATCGAGATCACGCGTTTCATTGCACACTCTTCTTGTGATGTTTCAGTAATATACGCCAACGACGTACAACGTGATGTTTGTCGCCGTGATCTCCCCCATGTGTGCATGAAATATGGGTTTCGTGTGGTCGGCGCCTCGCCAGGAGTGGCCCGTGGCGGCCCCGGCGGCGGGCGCTCACGCCTCGTAGATGCAGGAGCCGTCGACCTTCTTGAGCGGCTTCTTGATCCACTTGCTCTCGGCGCTCGCGACGTTGAAGAGGCTGAGCCCATGGGGGAACTCGACGTCGTGGGCGAGCGCGCCGAGCGCCTCGTCCTCGCCCATCGCGATGCCCATGGTGCGCTTGAACTGCACGCCGAGGACGTAGACGGGCTCCTCGGGGAACTCCACGACCAGCTTGCGCACGAGCCAGACGCGCTTGACCTTGTCGTGGATGCCGAACAGCTCGATGAGCCCGGCGAGCGTCTCCTCGTCGATGTCCTCGGGCGGGAGGTAAGTGTCGTACTTGCTGAACTCGTTGCGCTCTCTGTGCGCGCGCTCGAGGCGCGCGTCCCACTGGTTCGCGCGGTCGACCCAGAGCTGGGCGCGGTCGTGCTCGTTGTGCTGCATCCAGAACCGGATGGCCGTGTCGCAGGCGGTGCCCGTGGTGTGCAGGTCGAGCGTGAGCGCGCGCTCCAGGTTCTCTTCGCCCGTGGCGTCCTGCTGGAGCAGGCGGATCTGGCCCAGTATGAGCTGGCCCTCGGCGTCGTCCGGGAAGTGGTGGGCGAACCGCTCGAACAGTGGCCTCGCGTCCTCGGCGCCGTCGCGCTCGAGCACGAGCAGCGCGTGCTCGAGCGCGGCGTCGTGCTCGAGCTGTCTCTTATACACATCTCCGAGCCCACGAGACAGGCAGAAATCT
>CAJXPN010000714.1 GCA_913058025.1 uncultured Myxococcales bacterium
TCATCATTCCCCACGAGCTGGGGAGGTAGTCGCGGTGAAGCGACGTGACGACGATGACGTAGCGCTCAAACCACATCCCCAGGTTCACGAAGATCGTGATCACGAAGATGAGCGGGATGTTGCGGCGGAACCTCTTCACCCAGAAGAGCTGGGGCACGACCATGTTGCAGCCGTACATGATGCCGGCGGCCCACCAGTAGGGTCCGAGCATGCGGTTGGCGAAGTGGAATCGCTCGCCGGGCACGCCCGAGTAGTACGCGATGAAGAACTCGGTCAGGTACGCCGTTCCGACGACCATCGAGGTCGCCAGGACGATCATGCACATCGACTCGATGTGGTTGATCGTCACGTAGTCTTCGAGGCCGAGGACCTTGCGCATGATGATGAGCAGCGTGAGCACCATTCCGAATCCGGAGAAGATGGCACCCGCGACGAAGTAGGGCGGGAAGATCGTGGTGTGCCAACCCGGGATGACCGAGACGGCGAAGTCGAAGGACACGATCGTGTGCACCGAGAGGACGAGCGGCGTCGCCAGGCCGGCGAGCAACATGTACGCGCCCTCGTAGTGTCGCCAGCCCCTGGAGGACCCGGTCCAGCCGAGGCTCAGGATGCTGTAGACGAGCTTGCGCAGCGGGTTCTTCGCGCGGTCGCGGATCGTGGCGATGTCAGGCACGAGGCCGACGTACCAGAACACGATCGAGATCGTGGCGTAGGTCGAGACCGCGAACACGTCCCAGAGGAGGGGCGAGTTGAAGTTCACCCACAGCGGACCGCGCCCGTTTGGCAGCGGCAGCAGCCAGTAGGCGAACCACGGTCGACCGGTGTGGAGCAGAGGGAACAATCCCGCTGTCATCACCGCGAAGATCGTCATCGCCTCCGCGGATCTGTTGACCGCGGTCCTCCAGTTCTGTCGGAACAGGAAGAGGATGGCCGAGATCAGCGTTCCGGCGTGGCCGATGCCGATCCAGAACACGAAGTTGACGATGTAGACACCCCAACCCACGGGGCTGTTGATGCCCACGAGGCCCTGGCCGACGGTGATCTCCAGGCCGAGGCCAGTGAAGAACATCGTCATGATCGCCAGTGCCGGGAAGAAGGCGAAGAGCCAGAGCTTCGTCGGCAGGCGTTCAGTGTGTATGGAGACGTCGTGAGAGACGTCAGCGTAGGACTTCCCATTGGTGACGAGAGGCTCTCGGACGGCTTTGTCGCCGCCCAGAGGCCCTTCGCCAGGCTTCATGATGGGATGTCCTGTCAGCTCGCTTCGCTTCATGGCGGACTCGTCTGACGCGTTCAATCGTGACCGCGACGCGGATGCGCCGCGCGGTTCCTAGCTTCTATCTCTCGCTCACCTCGTGACCGGGCCTCTTGGAGAGGCCCAAGCCGTCAGTGAGACTCTTTCTCGTGCGCACCGTCGTGCTCGCCGCCCTTGGCGCCGTGGCCTCCCCCGTGCGCGCCGCCCTTGTGGGGCGGGTAGCCGTGGTCGACGACGGGGCCGTTGATGACCTGGGTCAGGTAAGCGACCGAGGACTCCACGCCGATCTCGCCCAGGGGGCTGAGAGCGCGGGCTCGAGCGTGAGCTCGAGACACCCTGGAGTTCGGATCACTAAGGTTGCCGAACTCGATGGCCTGCGCGGGACATGCCTGCTGGCACGCCGTCACGACGTCGCCATCCTGTGGCTTGGCGCGACGCTCCTCGCGAGCCTGCCACTTGGCGCGGCGGATGCGCTGGACGCAGAAGGTACACTTCTCCATGACGCCTCGCGAGCGGACCGTGACCTCGGGGTTGAACCCGAGGGGCAGGGGCTGCTTGACGTTGTAGCGAGCGTGCTTCTTGAGCTCGGGGTAGATTGCTGCGAAGACCTGCTCGGAGCGGTCCTCGGAGTAGTTGTACCAGTTGAACCGGCGGACCTTGAACGGGCAGTTGTTCGCGCAATAGCGCGTACCCACGCAGCGGTTGTAGGCCATCTGGTTGAGCCCATCGGACGAGTGCACCGTGGCGAGGACGGGGCAAACCGTCTCGCACGGGGCGTTCTCGCAGTGCTGGCACATGATGGGCTGGAAGATCATGCGAGGCTGGTCGAGGTACTTGCTCATCGCCACGTAGGGCTCAGGCTCGTACATCGGGTCGTGGAGCAGGCTGTGCCGCTCCTCCTCGAGATCCTTGTCCTCAGGGAGCTTGTAGTAGCGGTCGATGCGCATCCAGTGCATCTCGCGTCCCTCGGAGATTCCCTGACGGCCGACCACGGGGATGTTGTTCTCCTCCTGGCAGGCGATCACGCACGCGGCGCAGCCGGTGCACTTGCTCAGGTCGACGGACATGCCCCACTTGATGGGGTAGTCGTGGTCCTCCCAGAAGTCGGCAAGCGGCGGGTGCTTGTGGATGCCCGCTGTCTTGTCCGCCTTGTACGCCTCGGCCGTGGTGACGGCGACGAAGGTGCGCTTGTGGAGGTCGATGACCTGAGCGCCCTGAGCCAGCGCGTGCTCGCGGTTGCCGCCGGTGGCGGTGAGGTCCACTGCGAAGCCCGAGAGGAGCTGTCGTCCGTCCTCGGCGCTCGCGTAGCTGGACAGCGTGTAAGCGTTGGCGCCGAGCCCGTTGCCGACCTCACCGACCTTGGTGCGACCAAAGCCCAGCGGGATGGCCACGACGTCGTCGTGGACGCCAGGCGAGAGGATGATGGGGAGCTCGATGCCACTCTCGGCGCCGACGGCCTTGACCATGACGAGGTCGCCGTTGGCGAAGCCCGCATCGCGGAAGGTCTTCGGGCTGACCATGACGTAGGCGTCCCAGGTCGTGCGCGTGATGGGGTCGGGGAGCTCGAGCAGGTGGCCGTTGTTGGCGTCAGCGCCGTCTCCTGCTCCGATGCCGACGCTGGGGAAGAGGACGACCTCCTTGCCGCTCAGGCCCTTGGCGGGCGTGCGGTCGGCCATCTTCTTCGGGAGCATGCCCGTGAGCGCGCCGGAGTTGAGGCGAGGAGCCTTCGCGGCCTTGCTCGAGGGGCTGTACCAGATGCCCTCGCGGAGGACGGACTCCCAGAAGGTGTCGAACCCTGCGACGCTGCGGGCCTGGGGGAAGATGTTCTTCTTCCAGTGCTCACGCACGAAGCGGTACCAGGGGCCAGTGACGAAGGCGTCCTTCTGCTGGTCCTCGGTGCCCGGGAGGTTGCCCGCGGGGACGGAGTCGCCGCCGATGAAGGAGGCGAGCTGAGCGTCGATGCCCGAGAGGCCGAACCAGGTGATGAGGCTGGCCTCGAAGCTGCGCGTCTCATACAGCGCCCGGATGACGGGCTGCTGGATGGTGAAGACGCCGTCGAAGGGCTCGGCGTCGCCCCAGGACTCGAGGTAGTGCGACGCGGGCGAGAGGTACTTCGCGTAGGACGCGGTCTCGTCGACGCGGTCGGCGCAGCTGATGATCGTGGGGACCGACTCCAGGGCCTTGGCGAGCTCGAGCTCCGCGGGGGCCGAGTAGATGGGGTTGGTCCCTGTCTCTTATACACATCTCCGAGCCCACGAGACAGGCAGAAAT
>CAJXPN010000715.1 GCA_913058025.1 uncultured Myxococcales bacterium
CAGCGTCAGATGTGTATAAGAGACAGAGCTCGCGCAGACCCTGCGCGAGCTCGGCGCCCGCGGGATCTCGGCCGCCGACGTCTCCACGCGCGTCATCGCCCAGGTCGGCGTGAGCGGTGACCTCTTCATGGAGCTCGCCAAGCTGCGCGCGCTCCGCCTCACGTGGGCCAAGGTCCTCGCCGCCTGCGGCGTCCCCTCCGAGGCCCGCGGCGTCTTCGTCCACGCCTGGACCACCAGGACCTCGCGCACCGCGCGCGACCCGTGGGTCAACATGCTCCGCGCGACCTCCGAGTGCTTCGCCGCCGCCGTCGGCGGCGCCGACGCCGTCAGCGTCACCCCGTTCGACCGCGAGCTCGGCCGCTCCGGCGCGCTCGCGCGCCGCGTCGCCGCGAACACCCAGTCTGTCCTCGAGCTCGAGGGCCACCTCGCCCGCGTCGGCGACCCCGCCGGCGGCTCCTTCTATGTCGAGCACGTCACCGACCTGCTCGCCCGCTCCGCCTGGACCCTCTTCCAGAGGATCGAGGCCAGCGGCGGCCTCGCCGCCGCGCTCGCCGACGGCTGGCTCGCCGCCGAGATCGCGGCCAACGCCACCTCGCGTGGTCAGGCCATCGCGCGCCGCGAGGAGGTCCTCGTCGGCGTCTCCGACTTCGCCGCCCTCGACGTCCGCGCCCCCGACGTCGCCGATGTCCCTGCGCACGTCCCCACACAGGCCTACGCGCCGCCTCCCGAGCTCCACCACGCGCGCGGCGCCGCGCAACTCGACCTCGCCGCCGAGTCCGCCGCGTCCGGCGTCTCGCTCGACGCCATCGCCGCGTCGATGCTTCGCGGCGACGTCGCTCAAGGGTCTCCCATGACCCCGTGGCGCGCCGCGGCCGGCTGGGAGGCGCTTCGCGACCTCGCCGACGACGCGACCGCGCGCGCAGGCGCTCGACCCGCCGTCTTCAGCGCCAACGTCGGCGCGCTCCGCCGCTACACCGGCCGCGCGCAGTTCGCTGCGCGCCTGTTCACCGCCGGCGGCTTCGCCATCGCGGACGTCGGCGGCTTCGACGACGCCGCCGCGCTCGCCCAGGCCTTCGCGGCCTCGGGCGCGCGCGGCGCGGTCCTGTGCGGCCACGACGACGACTACGCCGCGCACGCCGAGGCGTTCGCTCAGGCGCTGCGCGACGCCGGCGCCGCGTTCGTCGCGCTCGCGGGCCGCCCCGGCGAGTCCGCCGACGCGCTGCGCGCCGCCGGCGTCTCGAGGTTCGTGCACATGAAGTGCGAGGCGCTCGACGCGCTCCGCGACAGCTGGTCCGATCTTGGCGAGGAGGAGGTGGGTGATGAGTGAGCAGACGGTCCCAGATTTCTCCGCCATCGGGTTCGACGACGTCGCGCTCGAGGCCGCCGACTCCGACGCCTGGTCACAGGCCAGCGCCGCCGCCGAGCCCTGGCGCACGCCAGAGGGCATCGACGTCGCGCCCGCATACGGCGCCGCCGCGCTCGACGGCCTCGGACACCTCGGCGGGCTCCCCGGCGTCGCGCCCTACCTGCGCGGCCCCTACGCCACCATGTACACCACGCGGCCCTGGACCGTGCGCCAGTACGCCGGCTTCTCCACCGCGTCTGCGTCCAACGCGTTCTACCGCCGCAACCTCGCCGCCGGTCAGCGCGGGCTCTCCGTGGCCTTCGACCTCCCGACCCACCGCGGCTACGACTCCGACCACCCACGCGTCACCGGTGACGTCGGCATGGCCGGCGTCGCCATCGACTCCATCCTCGACATGCGCCAGCTCTTCGACGGCATCCCGCTCGACAGGATGAGCGTCTCGATGACGATGAACGGCGCGGTCCTCCCCATCATGGCGCTCTACATCGTCGCGGCCGAGGAGCAGGGCGTGAAGCCCGAGCAGCTCAGCGGGACCATCCAGAACGACATCCTCAAGGAGTTCATGGTCCGCAACACCTACATCTACCCGCCGCGCCCCTCCATGCGGATCATCGCCGACATCTTCTCTTACACGTCCGCGCACATGCCCCGCTTCAACTCGATCTCGATCTCCGGCTACCACATGCAGGAGGCCGGAGCGACGGCCGACCTCGAGCTCGCCTACACGCTCGCCGACGGCCTCGAGTACGTGCGCACCGGGCTGGCCACGGGCCTCGACGTCGACGCCTTCGCCCCCAGGCTCTCCTTCTTCTTCGCCGTCGGCATGAACTTCTTCATGGAGGTCGCCAAGCTGCGCGCCGCGCGCGCCCTCTGGGCTCGCCTCATGGAGCCCTTCGGCCCCGAGAACGCCAAGGCGATGGCCCTGCGCACCCACTGCCAGACCTCCGGCTGGAGCCTCACCGCTCAGGACGTCTACAGCAACGTCTCGCGCACCTGCCTCGAGGCGATGGCCGCCACGCAGGGCCACACCCAGTCTCTCCACACCAACAGCCTCGACGAGGCGCTCGCGCTCCCCACCGACTTCTCCGCGCGCATCGCGCGTGAGACCCAGCTCTACCTCCAGCACGAGTCCGGCACGACCTCGCCCATCGACCCCTGGGCCGGCTCCTACTACGTCGAGCGCCTGACCGGTGAACTCATGGAGCGCGCCTGGTCGCACATCCAGGAGGTCGAGGCGCTGGGCGGCATGGCCGCCGCCATCGAGGAGGGCGTCCCGAAGCTTCGCATCGAGGAGGCCGCCGCGCGCACACAGGCGCGCATCGACTCCGGCCGGCAGGTCATCGTCGGCGTCAACCGCTTCCGCCCCGACTCCACCGACGACATCCCCATCCTCCAGGTCGACAACTCCGCGGTCCGCCGCGAACAGGTCGCTCGCCTCGAACAGCTCCGCGCCGACCGCGACGACGACGCCGTCACCAGGGCCCTCGACGCGCTGGCAGCGTGCGCCGACTCCGGCGACGGCAACCTCCTGGACCTGTGCGTCCACGCCGCGCGCGCGCGCGCCACCGTCGGCGAGATGAGCGACGCCATGGAGCGCACGTTCGGGCGCCACCAGGCCAGCGTCCAGTCGATCTCGGGCGTCTACCGCGGCGAGGGCGGCGCCAGCGAGGCCGCGCTCACCTCGATCGCCGCGAAGATCGACGCCTTCGAGGAGGTCGACGGCCGCCGCCCCCGCATCCTCGTCGCCAAGATGGGCCAGGACGGCCACGACCGCGGCCAGAAGGTCATCGCGACCGCGTTCGCCGACCTCGGCTTCGACGTCGACATCGGCCCGCTCTTCCAGACCCCCGAGGAGACCGCCCGGCAGGCCGTCGAGAACGACGTCCACGTCGTCGGCGTGTCGTCGCTGGCCGCCGGGCACCTCACCCTCGTCCCCGCGCTGCGCGCGCAGCTACAGGAGTTCGGACGCGACGACATCCTCGTCGTCGTCGGCGGCGTCATCCCGCCCCAGGACTACGACGCGCTCATCGCCGCCGGCGCCGCCGCCATCTTCGGCCCCGGCACCGTCATCTCCGAGGCCGCAGAGCGCCTCATCGAGCGCCTGCTCGTCGAGCTCTCCGACGACGAGGACCAGCCAGCGGAGGACACCAGTGG
>CAJXPN010000716.1 GCA_913058025.1 uncultured Myxococcales bacterium
CGAGATTTCTGCCTGTCTCGTGGGCTCGGAGATGTGTATAAGAGACAGCCCTCATACGATCCTCACAGTAGGGAAGGATCTGCTCCTCGACCGCCGCCGCGTCGACCCCATCGAGCGCAGCGAGCACATCCTGGAACGCACGCTCTCCAGGACCCTCCTCGACCAGCGCGCGCACGTGACCGAACGCCTCGGAGACGTTCACAGACCCTCCTCCGAGAGCTTCGCGTCGATGATACTCGCCGAGGTCTTGCTCGCGCGCAGGAAGAGCTCGGCGCGCAGGATGTCGCGCTCGAGCTCGGTCAGGTCCCCGTGCCCGGACTCCAGGGCTTCGTCACGCGCGGACGCGATGTGGTAGAACGCGACCGCCGCAGCAACGGAGATGTTGAACGACTCGGCGAACCCCCTCATGGGTATGATACACCGCGCGTCCGCCTCCTCTAGAAGGTCCGGTGAGACACCTGCGTGCTCGTTCCCGAACACGATCGCGGTCGGCCGCGTGAAGTCGATCTCGTCGATCGACACGCAGTCGTCGGAGAGCTGCGTCGCCACGATCTGGTAGCCACGCTCCCGAAGGTGCGACACGCACCCGGCGGGGCCATCCCATCGGTTGATGTCGAGCCACTTGTCCGTCCCCGCCGTGATCCTCTTCGAGGTCTTGACCCGGTCATTGCGCGTGATGACGTGGAACGACTGGATCCCCATCGCCTCGGCCGACCTCATCACCGCCGCGACGTTGCCCACGTCGTAGATGTTGTCGCAGACCGCCGTGATCGAGAACGTCCTCTCCGGGAGCACGTGCTCGATCGCGCCTTGGCGCTTCTCCGAGAGATGGTTCCCCATGATGCGCGTGATCGTGTGGTGGTCTACGAGGCGCTCGCCCACCTCGAACATCGTGTTGTATGGGAAGCGGTTCATCATCACTCCGATCGCTTGTGTTCAAGTGGTGTCTTTCGCTACCATTCGTCGCACTTGCAGACGACCTTTCGCGATGTTCCATCGACACTCCAGGGCCTACTACCATGAACACACCTCGTACCGCAGCGCTCCTCATCGAGGGCGCGGTCGCGCTCGCACTGGCGCTCGGCGCCGCGGCTTGCTCCGATGACACACAGCAGAACAACGGAAGCTGTGCCGAGGGTGAATCGCTGAATCCGGTGACCGGTGAGTGCGTCGTGCCTGGGGCGAACAACACCGGCGAACCCGTCTGCCTCGAGGGCCAGGCCTTCGACGACGTCCGCGGCAAGTGCTGGCCCATCGGCCTGAACAACGACGACAACAACCCCACCGAACCCGACGCCGGCGACGACACACCCGACGCCGACGATCCCCCCGACGCCGACGTCGAGCCGGACATGCCACCCCGCACCACGGACCCCTGCGAGGAGGACGTCGCCGGTGAGGACTGGGACAACGACACCCTCGCCAACGACTGCGAGTGCGCGCTGGGCAGCGACCCGAACAAGGCCGACACCGACGGCGACGGCCTCACGGACGCCGAGGAGGACGTCAACGGCGACTGCCGCTCCATCGGCGAGACGGACCCCCGCAGCGGCGACACCGACGGCGACGGCGTCGGCGACAAGGAAGAGCTCGAGGGCGGCCTCGACCCCTTGCGCGCCGACTCCGACGACGACGACATCCCCGACGGCATCGAGCAGGCCGGCTGCTCTGACCCCACCAACGCCGACACCGACGGCGACGGCATCCCCGACGGCACGGAGGACTCGAACTGGGACGGTGAGATCGGCGTCTGCCCCAACCGCATGTACGAGCCGGGGTGCGCCGAGGGCGAGTCCAACCCCTGCACCGACGACACCGACGGCGACGGCACCCTGGACCCCGACGAGGTCATCTACCGAGAGTGCCGCCCCGAAGACACGGTGAACCTGCCGCAGCCACAGCTCATCTCCTCGACGGTCGCCGACTACCAGCTCGCCCTCGAGCCCGCCGCCACCGCGACCATCGGGACCTCGACGCTCTCCTCGGCCACGGGCGCCGTCGAGGGGCACGCCTTCGAGGAGCTCGCGTTCCATTACACGGGCTTCGTCGTCGAGCTCGTCCCCGCGACCGCCATGGCCTCCCCCGACACGCTCGCCGATGAGGTCTTCGCCGCGTCGCTTCGCGCGTACCCCACCGCGACTCGCCGCAACGCAGGCCGCCAGAGCCTGACCCATGACGGCTTCTCGGCCATCATCGACGGCACCATCGACCTCCCCCCCAACACCACCCCGGAGGCCGCTCGCCGCGCCCTCCTCTCCGAGCTCACTGGCCTCCCAGACGTCACCGACACACTCACCGGTGCCGTCGCCCCCGACGCGGCCAGGCCCACGCTGATGCGCTACGCGCTCGTGTCCCGCTCGGCATCCGAGTACATCCTCGTGGCGACCTTCACCCCCGAGAGCAAGTACGACGACGCGACGCTCCCCACTGGCTGGCGCGTCGACGACCTCGCCGGCGGCACACCGCTCGCACTCTCCACCGAGACCCTCGAGACCGAGTGCGTCTCCTACAAGGTCCTCGAGCGCCCCAGGGTCGACATCATCGTCTCCGTCGACGGCTCCGGCTCCATGGGTGACGAGCGCGCCGCTCTCGCCAACTTCTCGACCGATCTCGTCAACTCCCTGAACGCCGCCAACCTCGACTGGCGCGTCGGCGTCACCGGCGTCGCCTGCGACGGCATCCGCAGCGAGATGGAGATCTCGCCCGAGTTCCAGGGGCTCTTCCCCGCGGGGACGTGCGACGGCATCCCGATCCCCTTCCCGATCCCCTTCCCCACCTTCGGCCTCATCAACGGCGAGCTCGTCGGCGGCGGCTTCACCGACAACGCCCCCGAGATCGCCCGCCGCGTCGGGCAGGTCTCCTCAGACGCCTCCGAGTTCAGCGCAACCATGGCAGCCGCAGCCGTCGATCGCGCGCTCCCTCGCGCCGACGGCCTCATCGACAAGATCCGCCCCGGCGCCGCAGTCGTCCTGATCGTCGTCACGGACGAGGAGGACGAGCTCTTCGAGGACTCCTTCTCGTTCCTCCCGCACAACCCCGCGTCGGGCCCGCTCGCACCGGCCGATCGCATGCAGATGGAGGCGCTCGCGCAGCCCTTCATCGACTACCTCCTCAAGCCCGAGATCGGCGCGACCATGTTCGGCCTCTACAACGTCCCCGGTGACCCCTGCACGTCGGCCGCCGAGTACGGCTACGCCATCGACTTCATGGCGAGCGCCACCGGCGGCTCCGGCGGCTCCATCTGCCAGGCCAACATCACCACCACCCTCCAGTCGATCGCCGACGCCACCGCGGGCCTCGCCTCCGCGCTGCGCCTGCTGGGCACCCCCGTCGCCCCGTCCATCGAGGTCCTTCGCGCCAACGCCGCGACCGGCCTCCTCGAGACCGTCACCCGCTCACGCGCCGACGGCTACGACTACGACGGCACCGTCAACCGCATCGCCTTCTACGGCCCCAACCCCTGTCTCTTATACACATCTGACGCTGCCGACGATCTACTCTGTGTAGA